>JAQGLP010000080.1 GCA_028292835.1 Variovorax sp. | reverse complement strand
CCTTGGCGCAGCCCCTCGCTCTCCATTCCACAGCATGCAAGCTGCCACCACGACCCACCTGCTCTACCTGCACGGCTTTCGCTCGTCGCCGAACTCGGTCAAGGCGCGCCTGATGGCACGGCGCGTGGCCGAGCGGTACCCGGCCGTCACCTGGTGGTGCCCGCAGTTGCCGCCCTCGCCGCGCGAAGCCATGGAACTCGTGTTGCGTGGCATCGCCGGCTGGCCGCGCGAATCGATGGCGGTGGTCGGCTCGTCGCTCGGCGGCTTCTACGCCACCCATGTGGCCGCCGTGACGGACTGCCGCCGCGTGGTGCTGCTCAATCCGGCCGTGAACCCGGCGCGCGACCTGGAAAAATACATCGGCGAGCAGGGCCAGTGGGACGATCCGGGGCAGCGCTTCCATTTCCAGCCGGCCTTCATCGGCGAGCTGCGCGCGCTCGAGGTCACCGCCCTGCCTTCGCCCGGGCGCTGCCTGGTGGTCGCCGCCCGGGGCGACGAGGTGCTGGACTGGCGCGAGATGGTGGCGCGCTACCCCGGCAGCCGCATCGAGTTGCTCGAAGGCGGCGACCACGCCCTGTCCGACTTCGAGCGCCATCACCTCGACGACGTGATGACCTTCCTCGACCTGAGATAGACGACGCAAGATCGTGTCAGGGGGAGGTGAGCCCAGTGACACCGCGCAACCGGCTCCGCCGGGCCGCTGGCGTCGCCCCCTGCAAGGGGGTTGGCGGTCACACGAAGCGGGCAGGCCTGGGGTGTGCCCAGCCCTCATGGGACAATCGCCGCCATGTTCGCATTGTTTGAAGAAGCCGGAAAATACCTCGGCGGCCGGGTGCTCTCGGAGGCCGAGTCGTCGGCGCAGGTGGAGCTCGACAGCGGCAAGCGCCTCAAGGTCAAGGCCGCCAACATCGTGCTGCGCTTCGAGAAACCGCAGCCCGCCGAGTTGATCGCCGAGGCGCGCGCGCTGGCCGCCGGCATCGACCTCGACCTGGCGTGGGAGTTCGCGGCCGACGAGGAATTCGGCTTCGCCGACCTGGCCAGCGACTACTTCAGCGACAAGCCGACGCTGGCCCAGCAGGCCGCGGCCTTGTTCGCCCTGTTCGAGGCGCCGCACTACTTCCGCCGCGCCGGCAAGGGACGCTTCAGGAAGGCGCCGGCCGAGATCGTGCAGCAGGCGCTCGCCGCCATCGAGAAAAAGAAGGCCGTCCAGGCGCAGATCGCGCAATGGGCGGCCGAGCTGGCCGCGGGGGCCTGCCCGGCGCCGGTCAAGGAGCAGCTCTACAAGATCCTGTTCCGCCCCGACAAGAACGCGCCCGAGTACAAGGCGGTGGTCGAGGCGTCGCGCGCCACCCAGCGCGCGCCGCTCGAGCTGCTGGAGCGCGCGGGCGCCATCGACTCGGCCTACCAGTTCCACTGGAAGCGCTTCCTGTTCGACCATTTCCCGAAGGGCACCGCGTTCCCGGCGCTCGTCGCGCCGGCCATCGCCGACGAGCTGCCGACGGCCTCGGTCGAGGCCTTCTCGATCGACGACTCGCAGACCACCGAGATCGACGACGCGCTGTCGGTCACCGGGCTGGGCAGCGGCACCGTCACGGTCGGCGTCCACATCGCCGCGCCCGGCCTGGCGCTCGCGCCGGGCAGCGCGCTCGACCAGGTGGCGCGCTCGCGCATGTCCACGGTCTACATGCCGGGCTACAAGATCACGATGCTGCCCGACGACATCGTCGAGGCCTACACGCTCACGGCCGGCCGCGACTGCCCGGCGGTGTCGCTCTATGCGCGCTTCGACGAGGCCACGCTGGCGCTGCAGGCGACCGAGACGAAGCTGGAGCGGGTGCCGATCGTGGCCAACCTGCGGCACGACCAGCTGGACGCCTCGATCACCCAGTCCTGGCTCGAAGGCCCGGCCGTTCCAGACGACGGCGCGCAGCCGGCCACGGTGCCCGAGGCGGTGCCCGCCCCGGAGGCGGCGCTGCGCCTGCGCGCGCCGCTCTCGTTCCTCTACCGCCTGGCCAAGCACCTGAAGGCCCAGCGCGAGGTGCTGCGCGGCAGGCCTGAGAACTTCAACCGGCCCGACTACAACTTCCGCCTGGTCGGCAACGCCGGCGAGCCCCAGGGCGACGAGCAGGTGCGGATCACCACGCGCCAGCGCGGCGCGCCGCTCGACCTGATCGTCTCCGAGGCCATGATCCTGGCCAACAGCAGCTGGGGCGGCTGGCTGGCCGAACTGGGCGTGCCGGGCCTCTACCGCAGCCAGGCCAGCCTGGCGCCGGGGATCAAGGTGCGCATGGGCACGCGCGCCCTGCCGCACGCCGGGCTGGGCGTGAAGAGCTACGCCTGGAGCACCTCGCCGCTGCGCCGTTACACCGACCTGGTGAACCAGTGGCAGATCATCGCGGCCGCGCGCCACGGCAAGACCGCCGCGCTGGCCGCCCCCTTCAAGCCCAAGGACGCCGACCTGTTCTCGATCCTGTCGGGCTTCGAGGCCGCCTACAGCGCCTACAACGGCTACCAGGGCGGCATGGAGCGCTTCTGGACGCTCAAGTACCTGCGCCAGCAGGGCATCGAGGAACTGGACGCCACCGCCATCAAGGACCTGCCCAACGCCACGCTGGTGCGCGCCGACACGCTGCCGCTGGTGTTCCCGGTGGCGGGCGCGCTGCCGCGCGGCGCGCGGGTGCGCGTGCGCCTGGGTGAGATCGACGAGATGGCGCTCGACGTGCACGGCACCGTCGTCGCGCGGCTCGACGCCGCGCCGCCCGACGACAGCGCCCTGGAAGACACGGGCGACGACGAGGAGGTGGCGGGGCCCATCGCCATCGCGGTCGATCTGGCCGACAGCGAGGCCGCGCCGGAAAAAGCCGCGGCATGAGCACCCGGGGGTCGGCCGGCGGCGAACGCCCGCCCGCCCGGGCGCAGCGCAAGGGCGAACCGATGAAGCCGCGCCGTCCGAGCACCCTGCAACTCGCGCTCGGCCTGTCGGTGCTGGCGCACGCCGTGCTGCTCGCGGTGCGCTTCGTCGACCCCGGGTCCCTCGATCGCGCGTTCAGGGAAGCGCCGCTGGAAGTGATCCTGGTCAATGCCAGGGGCCACGAGCGCCCCGACAAGGCGGCGGCCATCGCGCAGGCGTCGCTGGCCGGCGGCGGCGAGCTCGACCAGGGCCGCGCGAGCAGCCCGCTGCCGCCTTCGGCCTTCACGGCGGTGGGCGACGCGGCCGATGACGCCCGGCGCCAGGTCGAGGCACTGCGGGCGCAACAGGTGCTGCTGCTCGCGCAGGTTCGCCAGCAGCCTCCCACCCTGCCGCCGCCCGAGCAGCGCGAGCCGGGGGCGCCATCCGAGGACGCGGCGCGCGAGGAGCGGCGCAGGCAACTGGTCGAGCTGCTGGCCGAGGTCGAGCGCCGCGTCAATGCGCAGAACGCACGCCCCCGCAAGCGCTACATCAGCCCGGCCACGCGCGAGGCCGCCTACGCGGTGTACGTCGATGCGCTGCGCCGGCGCATCGAGGCGCGCGGCACCGAGAACTTCCCCGAGACGGCCGGCCGGAAGCTCTACGGGGAGCTCACGATGATCGTCACCGTCAACTTCGACGGCAGCGTGCTGTCGAGCGAGGTCGTGCAAAGCTCGGGCGACACGGCACTCGACCGCCGGGCCCAGGCGATCGTGCGCGGCGCCGGCAACTTCGGCCGCTTCAGCGACGCCATGCGCCGCCAGGCCGACCAGATCGCACTGCCGTCGCGCTTTCGCTTCACGCGCGACGAGACGCTCGAAGCGCGCGCTTCCTCCTCCTTCTGACCCTCCGACAAAGACCGCCGCCATGGACCGCTACTGTGTAATGGGCAATCCGGTCGAGCACAGCCGCTCGCCCTGGATTCACGCGCGCTTCGCCGAACTGACGGGCGAGACGCTCGACTACGGCCGGCGCCTGGCGCCGCTCGACGGCTTTGCCGAAGCGGTCGCAGCATTCCGCGCCGAAGCCGAGCGCGATGGCCATGCGGCGCGCGGCTGCAACGTGACCGTGCCCTTCAAGTTCCAGGCCGCCGCGCTGGCGCGACAGCTGACGCCCCGCGCCGCGCTGGCCGGGGCCGCCAACGTGCTGAGCTTCCGGGACGACGGCATCCACGGCGACAACAGCGACGGCATCGGGCTGGTGGCCGACATCACCCGCAACGCGGGCGTGGACCTCGCAGCGCGCGACATCCTGCTGCTGGGCGCCGGCGGTGCCGGGGCCGGCGTGCTGGGCCCGCTGATCGAGGCCGGCGCGAAGCGCGTCGTGGTCGCCAACCGCACCGTGCCCAGGGCGGTCGAGCTGGTGCGGCGCCACGCGGCGCTGGCGCTGCGGCACGGTGTGGCGCTCGAAGCGCAGGCGCCCGACGGCCTCGGCGGCGCCTTCGACGTGGTCGTCAACGCCACCGCCTCCAGCCTGGCGGGCGACGCGGCGCCGGTGGCGGCCAGCGCGCTCAAGCCGGGCGCGCTCGCCATCGACCTGATGTACGGACCGGCCGCCGCCGGCTTCATGGCCTGGGCACGCGAGCACGGCGCCGTGCCGCGCGATGGGCTCGGCATGCTGGTCGAGCAGGCGGCGGAGGCCTTCGACCTCTGGCGCGGGGTGCGTCCGCCCTCGGCGCGGGTGCTGGCCGAGCTGCGCGGCCAGCTCGTCTGAGCGTGCGACGCCGCGGACGGGATCACGGATCTTGATGCGCCCCCTGCTGCGTTGGCTGGCCTGCGTGCTGCTGGCCGGACTGGCGCTGCAGCTCTTCTTTGTCGCGCGCATCGCGCTGATGGGCGTCGTGGCGCCGCAATCGACCGCGTTCCAGCGCTCCGAAGCCTGGGAGATCGCGCGCCACGGCCGCATCAACACGCCGGGACAGCCCTGGCGCCAGCGCTGGGTGCCCTACGACCAGTTGCCCGACAGCCTGAAGCGCGCCGTGCTCGCCAGCGAGGATGCGGACTTCATCTCGCACCGGGGCGTCGAATGGGACGCCGTGGAGAACGCCCGCCTGCGCAACGCCCGCGCCGAGGCGCTGGCGGC
>JAQGLP010000073.1 GCA_028292835.1 Variovorax sp. | reverse complement strand
CCGCAAGGCGGTTTTTTTGCAGCAGGCCTGCGAAAGATGGCGCAGCAATCATCGCCAGAATCGCAATGATGGCAACCACCGTCGTCACTTCAACCAACGAGAATCCTCCCCAGTTCGACCCAAGGAGCGACCATTGCCCTGCACGAAAATGGCGGCATCCTGTGTTCAATCTCACACTAAACTGACTGTTCATATGGATATGTTAACGAGTCGCGCGTCACAATCCTTACATATAGACAACAAGCACATCGTCTATCGGCCTCGAGCGGACGAACGAACAGAAACGGACGACAAAAGGAACTTAGGCAGGCCATTTCATGAAAAAAAGCAGCTTCTTGGATCTCGCATTGCGAATTGCGACGGATTCCCGCTGGTTGCCTCCGCCCAATCCCTGTGTCGGATGCGTAATCACCAACCCGGATGGCGAGTGGCTGGGCCAAGGGCACACGCAGCGCGCCGGCGCGCCCCACGCTGAAGTCATGGCGCTGCGCGACGCGGAGGCTCACGGGAACTCAGTGGTTGGCGCCACCGCCTATGTCACCCTCGAGCCCTGCTCGCACCATGGCCGCACCGGCCCGTGCTGCGACGCGCTGATCGCCGCCGGCGTCAAGAAGGTGGTGGCGTCCATTGCCGATCCCAATCCGCTCGTGTCCGGCCAGGGTTTCGCCCGGCTGCGCGCGGCCGGCATCGAGGTCGAGGTCGGCCCCGGCGCCGCCGAGTCGCGCGAACTCAACATCGGTTTTTTCAGCCGAATGGTCCGCAAGACGCCCTGGGTGCGACTGAAGGTGGCGGCGTCGCTGGACGGCAAGACGGCGCTGGAAAACGGCCTGAGCCAGTGGATCACCTCCCAAGCCGCCCGCACCGATGGACATGCCTGGCGCGCGCGCGCCAGTGCGGTGCTGACCGGCGTCGGGACGGTGCTCGAGGACAATCCGCGGCTCGACGTGCGGCTGGTCGATACGCCCCGGCAGCCGCATCTGGTGGTGGTCGACAGCCGGTTGCAGACGCCGCCCGAGGCTTATATTTTCATGGCGGGTCGCCCTGTCTGGATCTACGCAGCCGCTCGAAATGACGACAAACAGGCAGCGCTCGAAGCACGAGGCGCCACGGTCACTTACCTGCCCGATGCGCAGGGCAAGGTCGATCTGGCGGCGATGCTGCGCGATCTGGCCGTGCGCGAGGTCAACGAGTTGCATGTCGAGGCCGGCCACAAGCTCAACGGCTCGCTGCTGCGCGAGGGATTGGTCGACGAGATGCTGGTCTATCTCGCGCCCAAATTCATCGGCGATGGCTTGGGCATCGCGAGCGGCGCGCACGCAGGCGGACCGCTCGCCACGCTGGCGGATGCCATGCCGCTGGAATTCCGCTCGGTGCAGCAGCTCGGGCCGGACCTGCGCATCGTCGCGCGCGTGGCCGGTCGCGACGCGTTCTAGCGTTCTGTGCCCCTGCCTGCGGCTGCCGCTGGGCTGCTCCAGGGGAGCCATGCCTTCCCTTCGGTTGGCGAATGACACGCGGCGAAGCGGAGCGCAAAAGCCGGGGGACTTGTTTTCTCTGCGAAAATGCGGTGATGTTCACCGGAATCATCACCGGCGTGGGGCGCATCGCCGCCGTCCACGACCTCGGTCGCTCCTCACTCCATGGCAAACGCCTCGACATCACGGCGCCAGACGGCTACCTCGACGACGTGGGGCCGGGCGACAGCATTGCCCTCAACGGAGCTTGCATGACGGTCACCACGCTCGACGCGGCACGGCAGACCTTCACCATCGACATTTCAGCCGAATCGCTCGACAAGACGGCCGGGCTCGACACCGCCGGCGCGGTCAACCTTGAAAAGGCCCTGCGCGCCGGCGATCGGCTGGGCGGGCACATCGTCTCGGGCCATGTGGACGGCATCGGCACCATCAGCCGCTTCGCGCCCGTGGGCGAGAGCCGGGAGTTGCGGATCGTGGCGCCGGCCGCCCTTGTCCGCTTCCTGGCCTACAAAGGCTCGATCACGGTCAACGGCGTGAGTCTGACGGTCAACTCGGTGGCCGACAGCCAGGCCGGCAGCGAGATCAGCATCAACCTGATTCCCCACACGGTGGAGCACACCGCGCTGGGCACCCTGCGCGAAGGCAGCCGCGTGAACCTCGAAATCGACACCGTGGCGCGCTACGTGGAGCGCATGCTCCAGGCTGGCGCGGCGCCTGTCTCGGCCCGCCCTTCAACATAAAGACCCCGTACCATGAACGCCTCCGTCACTCCCATAACGGCACCGCGGCCCGGCACCCGCGTGCCGGCGCCCATCTCGCCGGTCGAGGACATCGTGGCCGAGCTGCGCGCCGGGCGCATGGTGATCCTGGTCGACGAGGAAGACCGCGAGAACGAGGGCGACATCGTGCTGGCGGCCGACCACGTGACGCCCGAGGCGATCAACTTCATGGCGCGCCACGCACGCGGGCTGATCTGCCTGACGCTCTCGCGCGCGACCTGCGAGCGGCTGCAGCTGCCGCCCATGGTGGCGCGCAACGGCGCCAAGCATTCGACCGCCTTCACGGTCTCGATCGAGGCCGCCGAAGGCGTGACCACGGGCATTTCGGCCGCCGACCGCGCGCGCACGGTGCAGGCTGCGGTGGCGCATGACGCCGTGCCGGCCGACCTGGTGCAGCCCGGCCACATCTTTCCGTTGCAGGCGGTCGACGGCGGCGTGCTGATGCGTGCCGGCCATACCGAGGCCGGGTGCGACCTGGCGGCCATGGCGGGCTGCTCGCCGGCGGCTGTCATCTGCGAGGTCATGAACGATGACGGCACCATGGCGCGCCTGCCCGACCTGCAGCTGTTCGCCACCGAGCACGGCCTGAAGATCGGCACCATCGCTGCACTGATCGAGCACCGCAGCCGCACCGAATCGCTGGTGGAAAAGGTCGGCAGCCGAGAGATCAGGACTGCCTATGGCGTATTTACCGCCCATGCCTTCGTCGACAAGCCCAGCCACGGCGTGCACCTGGCGCTGGTGCGCGGCCAGTGGGCCGCGGATGATGCGGTGCCGGTGCGCGTGCACGAGCCCCTGTCGGTGCTCGACGCGCTGGAACTGGAGCGGCCGATGCACTCCTGGAGCCTGGACGCGAGCCTGAAGCGCATCGCCACCGAGGGCCAGGGCGTCGCCGTGCTGCTCAACTGCAACGAGAGCGCCACCGACCTGCTGAGCCAGTTCGAGGGCACGGCGCGCCCGGCGCAGGCGCCCGAACGCGGCCGCATGGACTTGCGCAGCTACGGCGTCGGGGCGCAGATCCTGCGCGAGTGCGGCGTGCACCGGATGAATCTCATGGGCAACCCGCGCCGCATGCCCAGCATGGCGACCGGCTACGGCCTGGAAATTGTTGGCTACCTCCCGAAGAAAGAAGACTGAACCGATGCTTCACGCAAACAAGGGCGCGGCGCTGCCGCTGGACGGCAGGGGCCTGCGCATCGGCATCGTGCAGGCGCGCTTCAACGAGCACATCACCGATGCGCTGGCGCAGGCCTGCGATGCGGAACTGGCCGCGCTCGGCGTGGCGGAAGGCGATATCGACCGCCTGAGCGTGCCCGGCGCGCTCGAGGTGCCGCTGGCGCTGCAGGTGCTGGCCGAGCGCGGCGGCTACCAGGCGCTGATCGCGCTGGGCTGCATCATCCGCGGCGAAACCTATCACTTCGAGCTGGTGGCCAACGAATCGGGCGCCGGCGTGAGCCGCGTGGCGCTGGACTACCGGGTTCCGGTGGCCAACGCCATCCTGACCACCGAAAACCAGGCGCAGGCGGTGGCGCGCCAGACCGACAAGGGCCGCGATGCCGCCCGTGTGGCGGTCGAGATGGCGCAACTGCTGGCCCGACATTCATGAACGAACCAAGCACCAAAACCCCGCCGGCCGAGCGTCCGGCGCGCCAGGTCCGCAGCGGCCTGACCGCGACCGGCGCGCGCAAGGCTTCCGCCAAATCGAACCGCACCCGCGCCCGCGAGTTCGCGCTGCAGGCGCTCTACCAGCATCTGGTCGGTGGCAACGAGGCCGTCGCCATCGACGAGTTCACGCGCGACCTGGCGGGCTTCCACAAGGCCGACGCCGCGCACTACGACGCGCTGCTGCACGGGGGCATTGCCGAGGCCGCCGAACTCGACGCGCTGATCGTGCCGCTGCTCGACCGCAAGCTGGCGGAAATCTCGCCGATCGAGCATGCCGTGATGTGGATCGGCGTCTACGAGTTCCGACACTGCCTGGACGTGCCGTGGCGCGTAGTGCTCAACGAGTGCATCGAGTTGGCCAAGGAGTTCGGCGGAACCGACGGCCACAAGTACGTCAACGCGGTGCTCAACGGACTGGCGCCCGCGCTGCGCAGCGCCGAGGTCGAGGCCGACCGCCTCCAGCCGCAGGGGCGAGCCGGACGCGTCGCGCCGGGACGCCAGGAACGGGCGAGTACCCTTTTGCAAGCCGGGGAAGACACGCCGGCGTCGGATGCCGGCACGCCATGAGCCTTCGGATCTCGCAGCGCGCCGAGCGCATCGAGCCCTTCTACGTGATGGAGATCGCCAAGGCGGCATCGGCGCTGGCGCGCGAGGTCGCCCACACCGACCGCCCGATGATCTTTCTGAACATCGGCGAGCCGGACTTCACCGCGCCGCCGCTGGTCTGCGAAGCCGCCGCCCGCGCGATGCGCGATGGCGCCACGCAGTACACGCAGGCGCTGGGGCTCGATACCCTGCGCGAGCGTCTCAGCGACTGGTACCGCCGGCGCTTCGGCGTCGATGTGCCGGCGCGGCGCATCGCGATCACCGCGGGCGCCTCGGCCGCGCTGCAGCTCGCGTGCCTGGCGCTTGTCGAGGCCGGTGACGAGGTGCTGCTGCCCGATCCGAGCTACCCGTGCAACCGCCACTTCGTCGGCGCTGCCGATGGCCGCGCGGTGCTGGTGCCCACCACGGCGGCCGAGCGCTTCCAGCTCAGCGCGGCCAAGGTCGAAGCGACCTGGGGCGAGAAGACGCGCGGCGTGCTGCTGGCCTCGCCCTCGAACCCGACCGGCACCTCGATCGCGCCCGCCGAGCTGCGCCGCATCCACGAGGTGGTCTCGCGGCGCGGCGGCGTCACGCTGATCGACGAGATCTACCTGGGCTTGTCGTACGACGAGGCGTTCGGCCAGAGCGCGCTGGCGATCGACGACCAGATCATCAGCGTCAACAGCTTCAGCAAGTACTTCAACATGACCGGCTGGCGGCTGGGCTGGGTGGTGGTGCCCGACACGCTGGCGCCGGTGATCGAGCGGCTTGCGCAAAACCTCTTCATCTGCGCCAGCACCGTGTCGCAGCATGCGGCGGTGGCCTGCTTCGAGCCCGGGAGCATCGCCGAGTACGAGCGCCGCCGCGCCGAATTCAAGGCCCGGCGCGACTGGTTCATCCCGCAGCTCGACGCGCTGGGGCTGAAGGTTCCGGTCGTGCCCGACGGCGCCTTCTACGCCTGGGCCGACTGCTCGGCGCTGTGCGAGCGGCTCGGCATTTCGGGCAGCTGGGATTTCGCCCACGAGGTCATGAAGCGCGCCCACGTTGCCATCACGCCGGGGCGCGATTTCGGCGGCGCGCAAACCGGCCGCTTCGTGCGCTTCTCGACCGCCAGCTCGATGGCCCACCTGCAGGAGGCCGTGGCACGCCTGCGCGCGATGGCCGGCTTGCCGGGCCGCGCCGACGCGGCCGCCGCGATCGCGACCGCATGACGACACGACGCCTGCCCTGGCCCGCGAGGGATGCCAGCCCGTACGGCCCGGCCGTGCACCGCGCGAGACTGCCGGTAAGCTTCGATTTCGAGTGGCCCGTGCGCGTCTACTGGGAAGACACCGACGCCGGCGGCATCGTGTTCTATGCCAACTACCTGAAGTTCATGGAACGCGCGCGCACCGAATGGCTGCGCACGCTCGACATCGAGCAGCGCCGGCTGCGCGAAGCCACCGGTGGCATGTTCGTGGTGAGCGAAACCCGACTCAAATACCATCGACCGGCGCGCCTCGACGACGAACTGGTGGTGACGGCGCGCCTCGTCGAGAGCCGCTCCGCCTCCCTGGTCATCGCCCAGCGTGTGCTATCGAAACCAGAGCACGACAGCCCCGCGCAGCAAGCGTTGCTGTGCGAAGGCACCATCCGCATCGGCTGGGTCGTCGCGGCCACGCTGCGCCCGGCACGCATTCCGGCCGCCATCACGGAAACCATGGAGCGCGCGAGCGGATCCATGTCTGAAACCTCATCGCCATGAACCAAGACCTTTCGATCGTCACCCTTCTCCTGCACGCCAGCTTCGTGGTGCAGCTGGTCGTGCTGCTGCTGGTGATCGTCTCGATCGCCAGCTGGGCGGCCATCATCCGCAAGTACTTTTCGCTCAGGCGCACGCGCGATCTCAACGACGACTTCGAGCGTGACTTCTGGTCGGGCACCAGCCTGAACGAGCTGTTCGCCTCGGCCGCGCAGAACGCCAAGCTGGCCGGGCCGATGGAGCGCATCTTCGCCTCGGGCATGCGCGAGTACCAAAAGCTGCGCGAGCGCCACATCGCCGACGCCGTGACGCTGATGGACGGGGCGCGGCGCGCCATGCGCGCGAGCTTCCAGCGCGAACTCGACGCGGCCGAGCAGAACCTGTCGTTCCTGGCCACCGTCGGTTCGGTGTCGCCCTATGTCGGCCTCTTCGGCACGGTCTGGGGGATCATGCATGCCTTCACCGGGCTGGCGAGCCTGACGCAGGTGACACTCTCGACCGTGGCCCCGGGCATCGCCGAGGCACTGGTGGCCACCGCCATCGGCCTCTTTGCCGCCATCCCGGCCGTGGTGGCGTACAACCGCTTCGCACGCGAAATCGACAAGATCGCGATCTCGCTGGAGACCTACATCGAGGAGTTCTCCAACATCCTGCAGCGCAACCTCGCGGCCGTGGGCGGGGCGCCAGCGGCGGCGGCAACGGCAACTTCGACATCGTCGGGCCACTGAACCGGAAACCCCGCCATGCCAGCGATTTCATCCCGCGGCCGCGGCCGGCGCACCATCAACGAGATCAACATGGTGCCGTTCATCGACGTGATGCTGGTGCTCCTGATCATCTTCATGGTGACGGCGCCGCTCATCACGCCCAGCGTCATCAACCTGCCGAGCGTGGACCGGGCCAACAAGCAGCCCGACAAGCCGATCGAGATCGTCATCAAGAGCGACGACGAGGTGCAGCTGAAGAAGGATGTGTCGAGCGGCACCGGCGGCGCGTCGTTGCCGTTCACGCAGCTCGGCGCGGCCGTCAAGACGGCGCAGGGCGGCGACGCCGCGCGTCCGGTGGTCATCAGCGCCGACAAGTCGGTCAAGTACGAGACGGTGGTGAAGGCCATGAGCCAGCTCAAGCGCGCGGGCATCGAGCGCGTTGGCCTGTCGGTGCAGACCACCGGCGGCAAATAGTCACGTTTTGATGCTGCACCACGTTCCCGAACGCACCGAGTTCGCCCCGCCGCCCCAGCGAGGCACGCTGCGCGCGCTCGGTCTGGCGCTCATCGCACACGCGATCCTGATCGCGGCGCTGACCTGGGGCGTGCGCTGGAAGCGCGATTCGACCGAGGATGCGGTCGAGGCCGAGCTCTGGTCCTCCACCCCCCAGCAGGCGGCACCGCGCCTGAGCGCTCCGCCCTCACCGCCCCCACCACCGGCGCCCGCGCCTGCACCTGCCCCGGTGCCCAGGCCGAAGCCGC
>JAQGLP010000555.1 GCA_028292835.1 Variovorax sp. | reverse complement strand
TGGCATAAAGCTGCTTTAGATCCCGACCAGCACGCCAAGCATCGTAGATCGGCACCAGCTTGGGCGGGAGCTGGTCTACGACATCCTCGGCTAAGCGTAAAGCGTCATTCAACTCTATCTTCTCCAGACGCTCATCTAGCAACCGATCGGCAGTGCTCAAGGACCAGGCCGACGCGGAACGAAGACCACGCTCAGCCAACTCTTTAGAGCGAAGGGTCAGCTCGTAGCGTAACTGACCCTCGACAAATTCTAGCAGCTTAGCGCGGTCCTCTGACGCCAAAGTATCCGGCAGAAGATGGCCCCGAGTCGTCATCTCTTGCAGCTTGTTATAAAACTTTACGGTAACCCGCGATGATTTCTGACCGATATAGACCGTATCCGAGCCGTAGGCACTGGCCTTCTGATATCGACCCTTAGCAACCACCGCGGCCCCGCTCAGGAAGCGCACGACCTCAGCGTTAGACCCTAGATCATACATCCGAGTTGCATCAACCCGTAGTAGGTCGTAGTCGCCATAGAGCCATGCCCGTCGATCACCGAGAGTTGGACCAAGGCTCAAAAGCGGCACCAATCGCCGCATGACGTAATAAACCAGCTTGATAGGGTGCGACGACCCAAAGACATTATGCCCCTGGAGCCACTTGGCCGGATTACCGGAAATCTCCAGCTCGCCACCGCCGCCACGAACAGCCAGAGTTGACTCGTGCGACCCGCGGACCTGCAAACGGCGATCTGTCTCACGCTCGACCTTGCCGGCGGCATCAATGAAAACCACCGCACCACCATTGATATACCCCGGCAAAGTGCAAGGCACTCGCGCCGTCATCCAGTCGATCATCGCTGCCATAAACCCCTCGCAGTATCAAAAGTGGTACTAGCGGAACGTATTACTAGTCCGTTCCGCCCTCAGCGTGCCCTTTATCCATAATCTGCTGGACCTCTTCACCGACCTCAGCGATCTGCGCGGTGTAACCTTCGAGCATCGTTTGAAACACGGCATGCATAGCATCAGGGTCACCAGCTTTAGCCTGGTCGATCATCTTTCCCAGATCCGTCATGGTGGGGACGGCCAGGTCGCACGTCTCGCGGATCATCGAGGTAACTGAGCGCTTGAAGAACTCCGCGACCTTCTCAAAGGCAAGATAGGTGTCCTCATCTATACGGAGATTGACGCGGCGAGTCTTGCCGGACATATTGCCCCCTGTACGTAGCAGTGATACCAAGTGGTACCACAATACCACGCGCAGAGATAACCGCACAAGCTACGCACTCAAGGACTCACCAACGATGGGGGGAGAGCACAGGAGGGTTTCCCTTCCCTCTCTCCTTTCCCCCCGTCGGGCACCTCTCTAAACACCAGCGAAGCACACCAAAAAGGGTCTGACCAGGTAGTACACAGTCTCCACCTGGTCAGACCCTTTTTGGTGTGCTACTTGGCATTTACGAGAGGCGGCTCCGACGATGGGGGGAAAGGAGAGAGGGAAGGGAAACAAAAACACCCCCTTATTATGGGAGTGTGTGTAATGTGTGTAATATATATGTGTGTATTTTTTTATTACAAAAGTATATGTATTAGTAAGGGAAAGGAACAACAACAACACAGCAACCCGAGCAGCCCCACCGGCTTCATCGCGACTAACGCTCGCCTCCGGCGTCGCTTGGCCGTCGCGCCTACGCCGCCCTAGGGCGTGTTTGCAAACGCCTGCTAGCTATACTTGTAATGGCAGATGGTTCGTCTAGCGGAAAGGATTGTTCCTGGTATGAAGAATACTGGGGGCCGAGACGGGTTCGAATCCCGTACCATCTGCCATTATCTACTTTGCAAACACGCCCTAGTACTACAGCGACACTTAGTGGCGTGAGAAGAGAGAGGCAATGGTTTGCCGAACGCACTGGGGAGGAGGCTAGAGTTCGCGACGTGTGGACCAGTCGATGATGGCGTACCAGCCGTCATTTCCACCTTGACCATGGTATTCGTCTCGCTCGATAGTCCCTTCTACCTCGAAATCGTCCTCATCTTGGAAAAGGATCACGCGCAAGCCGGACTGGAAGAATGGTTGCTGTGTTAGCCAGACCCGGCGACGCTCAATGGTGAGATTATCGTTGCGCCCGATGAGCACATTCATGGTATTGAAGTCAGTATAGACCCGCTGCATTGGCTCACCGACTCCACGATTACATCACCGTTATGCTCCACCAGGCTAACCAGCCAGGAGATCGGTCCCCTTAGCCCAATCCGGTACAGATACGCCAGGACCAACCAGGAAAGACTTTAACGACCGAGCACCCATCAGATATTGGGTCTGGGAAACGACCTCACGAGGACGAATCTCAGCGATATCAATACCATAGACCAGAAGCTGCCGACGGTAACGGTAAAAAGTATTCTTGGCATAAAGCTGCTTTAGATCCCGACCAGCACGCCAAGCATCGTAGATCGGCACCAGCTTGGGCGGGAGCTGGTCTACGACATCCTCGGCTAAGCGTAAAGCGTCATTCAACTCTATCTTCTCCAG
>JAQGLP010000038.1 GCA_028292835.1 Variovorax sp. | reverse complement strand
CAGGCGCAGCGACAGCTTGAACGCCGTGTAGGGACGCAGCACGTTGCCCGCGTCCTGCAGCGCGGGGAAGCCCTCGGCGCCGGTGACCGAGAGCGTCGGCTTCCAGGTGCGGTTGACCAGCGCCTGCACCGGGTCGGTGGTGGTGGGCAGCGCGAAGGCAGTGGAGCCGCCGCAGTCGTAGTGCGCCCACGGAAAGCGCTTGTAGACCTCGTCGCCCAGGATGGCGGCCGTGGCCCGGGCCTGGGCCAGCCGCTCGGGCGGGACCTCGCAGTGGAAGCTGGCGGGCAGGAGGCGCCCGGTGGCGCTGTCCTCCAGCCGGTCGAGCACCTGGCGCATGATCCGGAAGCTCGACGGCACCAGCCCCGAGGCGTCGCCCGAGTGCACGCCCTCGGTGAGCACCTCGACCTTGAGCGTCCCCCCGGCCATGCCGCGCAGCGAGTTGGTGAGCCACAGCTGGTCGTAGTTGCCGGCGCCCGAATCGAGGCAGATCACCAGGCCGACCTCGCCCAGCCGCCCGCGCAGGGCGTCGACGTAGGGCAGCAGGTCGTAGGAGCCCGACTCCTCGCAGGTCTCGATCAGCCCGACGATGCGCGGGTGCGCCGCGCCCTGGCGCTTGAGCGCCTGCACCGCCGCGATGCTGGCGTACACCGCGTAGCCGTCGTCGGCGCCGCCGCGGCCGTACAGCAGGCCCTCCTCGTACTTGGGCGTCCAGGGCCCCAGGTCGCTGCGCCAGCCGGTGAACTCGGGCTGCTTGTCGAGGTGGCCGTACATCAGCACGGTGTCGGTCATGGCGGTGCCGGTGGCCGCCACTTCGAAGAAGAGCACCGGCGTGCGGCCTTCCAGACGAACGATTTCGAACGTCAGGCCCTCGACCTTCTGCGATTCGACCCAGGTGGCGGCGTTGTGCAGCACCGTCTCCAGGTGGCCATGGGCCGCCCACTCCCTGTCGAAGCCGGGCGACTTGGCCGGGATGGCGATGTACTCGGTGAGCTGGCGCACGATGTCGGCGTCCCATTGCGTCGTGACATCGGACAGGGCACGCTCGGCATCGAGCCGGGCGGACGGAATTTCGCGGTGAAGAGGGACGTTCATCGGGATCTCCACGGACAAGGAAAGGATGGCGGCGAACGTGTCATTTTGCGCCCGTCCGCCGGCCCGCGCCTGGAGCAGGGCCGCCCTGTCGCGCCGCCGGCGCGCCCGAAAAGACGGACACCCGCCGCAGCGGGTGTCTCGGTCCTTCTTTCTGCGAAGGCTGGCGGCGTACTACCGCCAGTGCGCGTCAGGCCGCCTGCAGCGCGGGCTTGCGGATGTCCGCCGCGCCGAAGCTGATCTCGCCGGCCAGCCGGCCGCCTTCCTCGATCACGATCTTGCCGTAGCGGATGGTGCCCGTGACCTTGCCGGTCGCATGAATCACGAGCTTCTCGCGCACCGTGAGGGTGCCTTCGAACACGCCGCGGATCTCGGCGATGTCGATCTCGGCCGAGCCCCTGAAGGCGCCCTGCTCGGCGATCTGCATGAGGCGCGAGTTCATGGTGGCCTCGACCAGGCCCTCGACCACCAGCGTGTCGCAGTCGGTGATCTCGACGCCCTTCAGCTTGATGTTGGGCCCGACCGTCAGCTTGCTGCCGCCCTCGCGGGCCGCGGGCACGGCCGCCGGGGTGGCCGTCGGCGAAGCGCCGGTCGTCAGCGAGGAAGGATTCACGGGGGTGCCCAGGTTGCCCGCACCGGCCAGCGGCGCCGGACGCGAGGTGAAATTGTCAGCTTCGCGCTCGCGCTTGCCGAAGAAGGGGGACTGTGAAGCCAATACGTGCTCCTCTGGAAAAGCCCAATCGTATGAAGCGTTCCAGGGTGACTGTTACTTCATTTGGAAAAAGTGGTAACCAAATTGATCAGCATTCGCATCGCCAGGGACGGGTTGCGCCCGTTCGGGCAGGACCGCTGTGCGCCGTCCTTGCCTCAGTCGCCGGCCGGCGGCTCCAGCCAGGCCACATCGCCCTGGGTCGCGTCGTCGATGCGTGCCGCGAGCGCCGCCGCGTCGGCCTCGACCACGCGCAGCACCAGCGTCACCCGCGCGCCGTGCTCGACCGCCACCAGTGCCGCGCCGGCCTTGTCGATCTCGCGCCGCAGCCGGCCCTCGTGCGGGTAGGGCACGGCGCAGGCCAGCGTGCGCCAGCGCTGCAGGGGACGCTTGTCGGCGCCGATGAGCGCCTGCGCCACCGCATCGGTGTAGGCGCGCGCCAGGCCGCCTGCGCCCAGCTTGACGCCGCCGAAGTAGCGCACCACGGTGGCCAGCACGCCCTCCAGGTCGTGGTGGCGCAGCACCTCGAGCATCGGACGGCCGGCCGTGCCGCCGGGCTCGCCATCGTCGTTGGCGGCCGATTGGCCGCCCGCCATCAGGGCCCAGCAGACGTGCGCGGCACCCGGATGGGCCGCGTGCAAGGCCGACACCACGGCCTGCGCGGCGGCGCGGCCGGCCACCGGCTGCACGCAGCCGATAAAGCGGCTTTTCTTGATCACCAGTTCGCTGCGGACCGGCGCGGACAGGGTGAACGACATGAATCAAAAACAGCCGTGGCGCCCGTCCCGTAGGTCCATTGTGCTATGAATTCGATAGCGGACGTGACGGCGGGCGCGGCGCCTTCAGGCGCGCTCGAACTTGAACACCGCCGTGCCGGCGCGCGCGTTGGGCAGCCAGCGCACGGGGCGGCCGTCCTGCAGGCCGAAGGCGTCGAGCACGCGCAGATGGTTCTTGCGCGCCAGCACCTCGAAGTCCTTGAAGGTGCCGACGCGGATGTTGGGCGTGTCGTACCACTGGTAGGGCAGCCGGCGCGTGACCGGCATGCGCCCGCGCGCCACGCTCAGGCGGTTGGGCCAGTGCGCGAAGTTGGGGAAGGCGACGATGCCGAGGCGCCCGACCCGCGCCGTCTCGCGCAGCATGACCTCGGCGTTGCGCAGGTGCTGCAGCGTGTCGATCTGCAGCACCACGTCGAACGAGGCGTCGTCGAACATCGCGAGGCCCTCGTCGAGGTTGAGCTGGATCACGTCCACCCCGCGCCCGACGCACGCCAGCACATTGGCGTCGTCGATCTCGATGCCGTAGCCGCTGCAGCCGCGCTCGCGCCGCAGCAGCTCCAGCAACGCGCCGTCGCCGCAGCCCAGGTCGAGCACGCGCGCGCCCTCGGGCACGAGGCGGGCGATCAGGTGGTGGGTGGCGGCGTTGCTCATCTCAGGCACCGATCTCGCGGGCTACGTGCCCGAAGTACGAGCGCACCACGCCGGTGTAGCGCGCGTCGTCGAGCAGGAAGGCGTCGTGGCCGTGCGGGGCGGCGATCTCGGCGTAGCGGACGTCGAGCCGGTTGTCGACCAGCGCCTTGACGATCTCGCGCGAGCGCGCCGGGGCGAAGCGCCAGTCGGTGGTGAAGCTCACCAGCTGGAAGCGGCAGCGCGCCTGCGCGAAGGTCGCGGTCAGGTCGCCGCCGAAGGCGCGCGCCGGGTCGAAGTAATCGAGCGCGCGCGTGATCAGCAGGTAGGTGTTGGCGTCGAAGTACTCGCTGATCTTGTCGCCCTGGAGGCGCAGATAGGCCTCTATCTG
>JAQGLP010000571.1 GCA_028292835.1 Variovorax sp. | reverse complement strand
ACAAATGGCTTGAAGCAGCTGTTCGCAGCATGCCGGCAACAGCCTGTTGTCGGCGTCGAGGGGCAGCACGTAGGGCGTTTCTGCGTAGGCGAACCCGTTGTTGCGCGAAAAAGCCAAGCCTTGATTGATCCGGTTCTTGATCACCGAAATTCTATTGAACCGGTCCGAGTTTTCCCGGGACCACGCCGTGGCCGCTTCCAGTGAACCGTCGGTCGAGCAATCGTCCACAATGACCAGCTCTATGGGGTCGAGGGTCTGGGCACCCACCGATTCAAGCGCCTCGACGATATACCGCTCGTAGTTGTAGAGCGGGATGACGACGGTCACATCGGCCCAGCCTTTGGCGCTTTTCTCGAATACCACATCAAAAGGGTTTATTCGAGGTGGCGTGGCCGGCAGCGCGGTCAGGTACGCGTCCAGCGCGAATCCGCGGGCGGCGATTGGCCCGTCCCTCAACTGATCCAGTACGGTCCCAAACCGGGTGGCACGCTGAAGGGGACCGAACCTGGCCAGTGCATCGTGATAGGCATTCTGTGCGACGCGGTCGCGCGACTCCGCATTTTCACAGAGCTGCTTGAGGCACGAATACCATTCATCCGCGGAAATGGCCAGGAAACCGGTTCTACCATGGTCAATGGAACGCTTGTAAGGCCCGGTTGGCGAGGCCACCGTGGGAACATGCGCCAACGCCCCTTCGAAGTATTTGAGTTCGCTCTTGGCTTCGCAAAAGATATTGCCTGCCTCCAGCGGGGCCAGATTGATGTCGAAGCGGACCAGCTCGCGAGGCAGGTCCTCGATCGGCTGGAGAAGACGCCATTCGATCTTTTCTTCCAGCCCTGCAAGACAGGCATATTCCTCGATGTCGATGAGGGGCGTGCCGTCCGCCGCCCGGAAAAGCACCAGACGGCACTGCTCATGCTCCCGGAGTACACGGGCAATGGCATCAATGGCCAGACCCAGGTCGCGTTGATGGGTACGGGACCCTCCGGCATAGCCCATCCGGATGAGCCCGTCCGTCCTGTCGGCCCGCCACTCGCGCGCGCAACGCCGGGACAAATCATGGGTGTGCTGGTCGAATCCGTTGGGCAGTACGTGGGTGGACTTTCCAACCCAGCGCATGTGGAACGCGAGTTCCTCGGTCGTGGTGAAACAAGCATCGGCTGCCAGCATGGTCCTGCGCACCAGCTCATAGTGGGACCGGACGCTGTCGACCGCAAGGAATTGCGAACGTATGCCGTCAATGATGTGCACCTCTGCCAGCGACGCGTCAATCATCAGATCATCAACGTCAAAGACAACCTTCTTGCGCTGCGAGTGCATCTGCCGGATGGCGGCCTCAACGCTTTCGCTCCAGGGTGCTCTCCAGATGACCAGCACATCGTAGCGCGCCAAATTGTCCAGTTGTTCCGCGAGCTGGTCGATCCGGATCCAGGCGGCCTCGGCACCGTTCTGCCTTGCAGCCTCGACATAGTGCTTGACCCGATAGCGGTTGCCGGGGGTATCGGGCTCTGCGGAAACATAAAGAAGGGACAGCGATTTCTTTGGAGCCTGGGAAACCACAGCTGCGCCCAGGCTCTTTGAGAGGCCCGGTTTCGAGCCGTCCGTTCGCCCTTCCAGCTGGCCATGCACCATGTAGTGGTAGAGCGGATTGATTCCCGCTTGTGCCACGTCCGGATTGTGCTGAAGATAGCCTTCCCCGGAAAACCAGGGTCCGGGCGCGCGCCCTTCCCGGGCGCCGAAATTGACATAGTGCACTGCCGCATCCATGCCACGCGCCGCGACGTCGGGGTAGGTGGCCAAATACCACTCCCGGTCGAAATAGATGGATCGACGAACGGTATCGATTACGTTGGCGCCGCCGCCGGGGGACCGTTTTCGAAAGCGCTGGGATACACGGTTCAGCCGGATTTTCAGCTGGGCTGCAAAGCTTGTCGGAACCTCGTCGAATGCCGCCGCATAGCGCCTCGACAGTACATCGAACTTGTTCTGCAATTCAACCAGACCGCTTCGGGCATATTCAGCTTGCCCCGTCAGCTGTTCGACGATTTTGCGCAGTTCCTTTGTACGGTTGGCCGCCTGTTCACGCAATCTTTTCGTCGAGTCCATCGCAGCGCGGGCCCTGGTGGTATTCCGCTCCGCGGCAATTCGCGCTGCCTCGGCCTTGCTCGCGCGCTCTTGCTCAGCTTTTTCACGTTCGGCGGCAACGGCAATTTGAGCTTGCGTTTCGGCCATCGTCTGGGCAATGCGGGCATCCGTGTCGGCCATCGTCTGGGCAATGCGGGCTTCCGTCTCGGCCCTGATCTCCGCAGCACGTTCATCGCCCTTGACGACAGCACCGGCGGCCCGATTTTCGGCATCCGCAAGAGCCTGCGCGAACCGGGCTTCCGCCTGTGTCGCTGCCTGCTGCAGTCCCTGCGCGAGCTGATTTTTTTCCTCTGTAACCTTGTTGACCTCCCGGTACACCTGCTCCGTGGCCAGGCGCTCGTGGGTTGTCACGAACCAGCGGGCACCAAGGTGCGAAAAGCGTTCGCGAATGGCATTGACATGGATCGGCGACTGCATATCGCACAGTTGCCGAACCGCCAGCGGAACCTCGTCTCCTACCGCAACAATTCCGAGTCCGAACCCGTGCAAGAACTCAAAAGAAGGATATTTTTTTGAGATTTCACCAAAAAATCGATAAACACCGAAATCGTCCCGCCGAACATTCGTGTCATGAAAAACAACCACGGCGCGCGAAGACAGCTTGGGGTACCAAGACTCGAAATCATGCCTGACAGCATCGTAGGTGTGATAACCATCGATATGAAGCAGATCTACCGAACCATCCTCGAAAAAATTCAATGCCTCGTCGAACTGACAGCGCAGCATCTCGGAAAAGGCACTGTAGTGCTTGTCATGAAAATCACGCAGTTCGTTGTAGACCTGTTCATCAAGCTTGCCCGCGTGGGCATCGCCTGCCCAAGTGTCGACAGCGTAGCAACGCGCCGGAATCTTCACGCGCGCAGCCGCCTCACAGAAAGCTGCATAGGACACACCGTAGTGCGTCCCGAGTTCAACAAAAACACGAGGCCGGAGCGCTGTCATGAGCCAGAACGCGAATGGCACATGCGCCCACCAGGCACTGGGCTTTCCTATGAGATGAGGCGTCCAGAAAAGAGGATCGAGCTGCTCGGAAGCCAGTGCATCAAAAAAATCAGCGGACTGATCCAAAACACTGCTGGAATTCATTTTTTCCACAATTCGACTGTCGTCAGCTGAATTCATTCTTTTCCTCTCAATCAGGGTGAAGCATCCGCAAGATCAGTTGCTGGAACCGGACGGTCTGTCATCTTCATTCCACTTTTCCAGTCAAACAGGAGATGAGGATTGCGAAATGGATCGCAACGAAAAACGTCGGGCCAGCGCTGGACGAGGCAATCCAGTTCGTTTTTGTCCTGCAGAGCCTTCACCGGCGATTCATTGGGACCCCTCGATGCATTTTCGAGATGGATCAGCGGGGCAAACGGCGTACAGACATTTCGGTAGCCTGCATCACCCACCCTCAGACAGAGATCGACGTCGTTGTAAGCGATTTGAAGCTTTTCTTCATCAAACCCATTTACTTCCAGAAATACGTCTCGCCGCATGGCAAGGCATGCTGCAGTCACGGCAACATAGCTTCGCAGCGCCGCCAACTGCCCCTCGTGGCCCAGATCGGTCTGCGCATGCAAGCGAAAAGCATGCATGGCCAGCGGCCCTTCCTGAAGAACTATCCCCACGTGTTGTATCCGCCCATCTTCATACAGGAGCTTGGCGCCCACGCAACCGATTTCTGGACGCAAGGCCAGTGCCACCATGTCATGAAGCCACACTGCGTCGAGAATCTCCACGTCGTTGTTCATCAAAACGATGACTTCGCCATGTGCGGCCATGGCCCCTTGGTTGTTTATTCTGGAGTAATTGAACGGCCCGGGCATCGGAATAACGCGCACTCGGTCATCCTCCGACAATTCGTCAAAAAATTCCTGAGTTTCCTGCTCCACACTGTCGTTGTCGAGAATGAGCAGTTCGATCGACGGATAATCGGTTTCCTGAAGAACGCCGCGGACACAATTGCGCAGCATTGCGGCCCTGTCGCGTGTCGGAACCAGAATGCTGACGAGCGGGGCGGGTTGCGGCAGTGGCCATTTCACCCTGTTGATGAATGCCGCCAGCGGTGCTGCGGCCACCTCGACAGATTCACCCAGGAGATGCGCCACCGTTTCCCGCGATGCCAACCTGGCTTGGGCCGCATAGACCTCCACGGCTCGAGCGAGTTGTACCCGTCCCATCGTCGTAGGAGCTTTGCGATGGTAGAGCACTGCGGGCACATGGCGCACGTGATGGGCGGCACGGCCGCAGGTCACGCGGCAATGCAGATCGTAGTGAGCCGCCGACCCGAAGCTTTCGCGCAAGCCCCCGCTTTCTAGGACCACGGAACGGCGCATGAGGCACAGACGTCCCAAGAGATCAAACCCCAGTTGCGCGTCGGGATCCCATGCCGTCTTGAATCGAGGCATGCTCCGGACGCCCGCACTGTCGAGCCAGGCCTCGTCCGAATAGATCGCCACCGCATCGGCGCATGCGCCCAGTGCGAGGCGCACCGTGTCCAGCGCCCGGGGCGCAAGCCGGTCTCCCGCTGAAATAAAACCGACAAAGTCCCCTGTTGCAGCACCCAGGGCTTTCGCTTCGGCGCCGACCAGACTACAGCCCTCCTCACAAAAAACCAGGGATGTGCGTATCCCGAGGTTCGACAGATTTTTCACTGCCGCTGTGACAGACGCCTTTCGATGACCGCTGCATGCAATCACCAGTTCCATCGGTCCTTCGCCCTGCC
>JAQGLP010000018.1 GCA_028292835.1 Variovorax sp. | reverse complement strand
ATCGACATCGTCGCGCCGCGCGGCACGCTGGTGCGAGCCGTGGACGACGGGCGCATCGCCACGCTTTTCTTGAGCAAGCCCGGCGGCCTCACCATCTACCAGTTCGACGCGCACGGGCGCTTTGCCTACTCCTCCGCCCACCTGGAGCGCTACGCCGAGGGCCTCGCCGAAGGCCAGCGGGTGCGCCGCGGCAGCGTGATCGGCTATGTCGGCTCGACCGGCAACGCCCGCGCCGACGCGCCGCACCTGCACTTCGCGATCTTCCGGCTCGGGCCCGAGCGCCAGTGGTGGAAGGGCGAGCCGATCAACCCCTTTGGCTACCTGGGCGGGCGCAGGCCCTGAGTGCCGCGCGGCTGCAGCGCCAGTCGCTCATCGGTGCTCCCGCGAGCGACCGGAGAGCGCCCCCGTCCGGTGTGAAAGGGCTCGGCCGTGACGATCACGCCGCGCCGGAGGAGTCACTGGGCGCATGCTTTTTCCGATTTGCTTTCTTGGCCTGCCGCTCGGCATCGAGCTGCTGCCCGGCCGCCAGCCATTGCGCGAACTCCTCGGGCGTCTCCAGCGTGATGCGGCCCAGATTGGCGTTGCGGAACTCGTGCATCACGATCTCCGCCGCCTTTTGCAGGTTGACGCGGCCCTTGCCCAGCAGCGCGCCGCGCTTACGGCCGATGGCTTCGAGCACCTGCTCGTCGGTGAGGGGGCTCACCGGCGCGTCGAGCTTGAAGCGCGCCTCGACCAGCCCGGCGTAGTGCTCCTTCAGGGTGCCGAGCAATTCCAGCGCCACCTCTTCCTCGTCGAACGCGTTGCGACCGATCGCGCCGCTGGCAGCCAGGTTGTAGCCGCTCTTGGCCACGACGATGCGCGGCCACAGCATGCCGGGCGTGTCCCACAGGTAGAAGTCATCGGCCAGCACGATGCGCTGCTCCAGCTTGGTGATGCCGGCCTCGTCGCCGGTCTTGGCCTTGCGGCTGCCGGTCAGCGTGTTGATGAGGGTGGACTTGCCGACATTCGGGATCCCGCAGATCAGCACGCGCATCGGCTTGGCCATGCCGCCCCGCCCGGGCGCCAGCGCATGGCAGGCCGCGACGAGCTGCTGCGCGGGCGTGGCCTGGCTGGCGTCGAGGCCGATGGCGCGGGTGGCGGGCTGCGCGTTGTAGTGCGCGAGCCACTGCGCGGTGCGTTCCGGATCGGCCAGATCCTGCTTGTTGAGTACCTTGAGCCCCGGCTTGTGGCCGGTCAGCTCGGCGAGCATCGGGTTGGCGCTCGACCCCGGCAGGCGCGCGTCGAGCAGCTCGATCACCACGTCGATGTCCTTGACCCGCTCGCCGATGGCCTTGCGGGTCAGGTGCATGTGACCGGGAAACCACTGGATGGCCATCGGGAGTATTCTTTCTTGCTGCGGTGGAAAACGGGCGGGCGGCGAGCCGCGCGGGACGGTGGCGCATCGCGGGCTGGGGGTCGCATTGTGAAGGAACCTCCCCGTCGCGCAGGCGGCCTGCCGGAACTGTCCTGCCTGTCCCCTATGATTTGTGCGAGCCCGGCCGCCACGGACCGCTTCGAATCATCCTGTAGAGAGTTGCCATGAAACCCGTTTCCATACTGCTCCAGCGCCGCGACTCGATCTCGTGGCGCA
The DNA here is from genome assembly GCA_028292835.1 of Variovorax sp. Classification (GTDB taxonomy): domain Bacteria; phylum Pseudomonadota; class Gammaproteobacteria; order Burkholderiales; family Burkholderiaceae_C; genus Variovorax. The sequence goes on along the minus strand of JAQGLP010000018.1, from coordinate 2,337 downwards.
TCGAACCGGACGCCACCGTGTTCGACGCGCTGCAGCTGCTGGCCCGCTTCGAGGTCGGCGCGCTCATGGTGATGAAGGGCGACCGGCTGGTCGGCCTGTTCTCCGAGCGCGACTACACGCGCAAGATCGCGCTGCAGGGCAAGAGCTCGAAGGAGGTGCGCGTGGCCGACATCATGACGGCCGACGTGCTGACCGTGACCCCCGCCACCCGCACCCTCGAGTGCATGACGCTGATGAGCCAGAAGCGCATCCGCCACCTGCCCGTGTGCGACGGCGACAAGGTGGTGGGCATGATCTCGATCCGCGACCTGATGGACGACATCATCACCGACCACGAGCAGACCATCCAGGATCTGCGCACCTACATCCAGAGCTGAAACTTCGCGGCGCGCCGGGAGCGGACCCAACTCAGGTCAACCGGTGCCAGGCTAGGATTTCGGGCGGCGCCGCGAACAGCGGATCGGCCGCGGCGATGGCCGCGCCGACGTGCGGGGTGCGCATGTGGGCCTCGGCGTCGGCCTGGCCGCGCCATTGCTCGACCGTCTGGAAGATATGCGGCGCCTCGGCCTGCTGGTAGAGCGCATAGGCCACGCAGCCGGCTTCCTGCCGCGATTTCGCGACCAGCTCGACGAGGATGTCGCGCGCCTGCTCGGCGGCTTCGGGCTTGACGGTGATGCGGGCAAGGACGTGGTGCATGGCAGCGTCTCCGTGGATGGGGCGAGGAACTACGGATCGTGGCCGCTGGCCACCGCCGCAGCATGAGGATTTACCCCGCCGGCCCGGTGGACAGGCAGTGAAGCCTCACGGATCCAAGGGCAAGCGCGAGTCCTACGGGCGCGCGGCGCTTCTTGCGTAAGCTGGGGAGTCATCTCGCCCGACGGCGCCGCCACCCGCGGCAACGCCGGACGAGCGGACCGACGAATGCAAGAAGGAGCGATGCATGCAAATCCAGGTGAACGCCACGAACGGAATCGAAAACAAGGAAACGCTCGAGCGCTGGGCCGATGGCGAACTCAAGGACACCCTGGCGCGCTTTGTCGATGACGTGACGCGCGTCGAAGTGCACATGAGCGACGAGAACGCCATTAAGGCCACAGGGGCCGACAAGCGCTGCGCCATGGAGGCGCGCCTCGCCAACCACCAGCCGCTGACGGTCACGCACCACGCCGCCACGCAGGACGAGGCCTTTCGCGGCGCCGCCGCCAAGCTGAAGCGCCTGCTGGACAGCACGCTCGGCCGGCTCGAGAACAAGCGCGACCGCGAGTCGATCCGCAAGGATCCGAGCGCGATACCCGAGTAGGCAGTCCGCGCCGTGGTTCAGGCTACGGGCGCGGCAGCCGCTGCGGCGGGCGCGGCCGCGGCGTCGCCCCAGTCGCTGCTGAAGCCCAGGCGCGCCGGCGATACGTACTGCGCGCGGTAGTCCTCGAAGTCCATGGTGTCGGCCGCCTCGATCTGTTTCTGGTCCTCCACCGACCGGTGCGCCATCGCCTCGAAGCGCGCTTGCGCGGCGTCGGTCCAGGGCAGCTCGAGCAGTGTGCGGCGCGTGTGCAGCGAGCGGGCGTCGACGAAACCGGTAAAGGAGTTGTCGAACTCGCTCCCGATGGCCGCCAGCACGCGCGCCGAGGGCAGCGAGGCCGGCTCGCGCAGGCCGGCGCCGGCCGCGCGCACCGCCTCGGTGTAGCGCGTGCCGCCATGCACCGCGTCGAGCGAGGCCGCGATGGGCAGATGGGCATCGAGCAGCTCGGCGCCCCACTCGGCGAGCCCGACTTCATGGCCGCCGCGCTCCAGCCGCAGGCCCGGCTCACGCCCGCGCGCCGCGGTTCGGTGCTGGTTGCGCGCCAGCGCGGCGATTTCCTGTGGCGTGTCGGGCGGGCTGTCCGACAGCAGGCAGTGCAGCAGGAACACGTCCAGAAAGCGCATGGTCTGCGCCGCGATGCCGACCGGCACGAACGGGTCGAGGTCCATCAGCCGGACCTCGACATACTCGACGCCGCGCTCGCGCAGCGCATGCAGCGGGCGCTCGCCGGGGTAGATCACGCGCTTGGGGCGGATGGTGCCGTAGAACTCGTTCTCGATCTGCAGCAGGCTGGTGGCGAGCTGGTTGTAGTCGCCGCCGGGGTTGCGGATGCCGATTGCCTCATAGGCCGGCCAGGGCCGGGTCAGCGCCTCCTGCAGCGACGCCGCGTAGCCGTCGAGGCTGTTGTAGCTGACGGCCAGCGTCGACTGCGCGTCGCTCTGGTAGCCCAGCGGCCCCATGCGCAGCGAGGTGCCGTATGGCATGTAGACCGTGTCGGGCGAGAGCGTCTGCAGCTCGTGCCGGCGCCCGGCCACGAAGCC
>JAQGLP010000016.1 GCA_028292835.1 Variovorax sp. | reverse complement strand
CGGCCACCAAGCAGACCATCCAGCTCGGCTTCCTGCCGCGCCTGACGATCCTGCACACCTCCGTGCGCGACACGGGGCAGATCTACATCCCCGCGGTCAACTGGGCCTTGTACGTGGGTGTGGTGGGTGCCGTGACTCTGTTCGGCTCGTCGTCGGCGCTGGCCGCGGCCTACGGCATTTCGGTCAGCCTAGTGATGGTGATCACCACGGCGCTGACCTTCTTCGTGATCCGCTACGGCTGGAACTATCCGCTGTGGCTGTGCATCGCGGCCACCGGCTTCTTCTTTGCCGTGGACCTCGTCTTCGTGGCCTCGAACTCGCTCAAGATCGCGCAGGGCGGCTGGTTCCCGCTGCTCATGGCCACCCTGCTGTGCATCGTGCTCACCACCTGGAAGGAAGGCCGTCGCCTGATGGGCGTGGCGCAGCGCCACGAGGCGATCGACCTGCGTGCCTTCCTGGATTCGGTGTTCGTCAGCCCGCCCGCGCGCGTCGACGGCACTGCCGTGTTCCTGACCGCCGAGCCGGGCATGGTGCCCAACGCGCTGCTTCACAACCTGAAGCACAACAAGGTGCTGCACGAGCAGAACCTGTTCGTCACCGTGCGCAACCACGAGGTGCCGTGGATCCCGATGGACAAGCGCGTCGAGATGTCGTCGCTGGGCCATCACTGCTGGCAGGTCATCGTGCACTACGGCTTCAAGGGCGACGTCAACCTGCCGCGCGCGCTCGAGCAGGTCCGCAGCCGCGGCTGTCAGGTCGACCCGATGACGACCAGCTACTTCCTGTCGCGCGACGTGGTCATCCCGACGATGGGCGGCGGCATGGCGCAGTGGCGCGAAAAGCTCTTCGCGCAGATGCACCATAACGCCAGCGGCGCCGCCGGCTTCCTGGGGCTGCCGACCAACGCGGTGGTGGAGCTGGGGGCGAAGGTGGAGATCTAGCACACCCCCAGGCTTCGCGCACTTCGTGTCGCTTCGCCTTCCCCCTTGCAGGGGGCAACACCTTGCGGCCCGGCAGAGCCGGTTCCGCGGTGTTTCTGGAAGAAGGCCGCGCAGGGCGGTCGTCCCCGGCAAAATCGGGACATGCGCTTTTTCAAGGATCTGAGCCTGTCGGCCTTCACCGCCGGCTTTGTCGCGGTGCTGGTCGGCTTCACCAGCTCGGTCGCCATCGTGTTCCAGGCGGCACAGGCCTTCGGCGCCACGCCGGAGGTGCTCAGCTCGTGGATGTGGGCGCTCGGCCTCGGCATGGGACTGGCCTCGGCACTGCCGTCGCTCTGGCTCAGTAAGCCCGTGATGATCGCCTGGAGCACGCCCGGCGCGGCGGTACTGGCGGTGGCGGGCGCGGGCTACGGCATGGGCGAGGCGGTCGGCGCCTTCATCGTCTGCGCGGCGCTGATGACGCTGGCCGGCGCCACCGGCTGGTTCGAGCGCGTGATGAACCGCATCCCGATGGAGATCGCCTCGGCGCTGCTGGCAGGGGTGCTGGCGCGCTTCGGCCTGCAGGCCTTCCAGGCGGCGCAGACCGCGCTGCCGCTGGTGCTGCTGATGCTGGCGAGCTACCTGCTGGCCCGGCGCTTCCTGCCGCGCTACGCGGTGCCGCTGACGCTGCTGGGCGCGATCGCCTTCGTGGCGGCGCGCGGCCAGCTGGCCTGGTCGGCGGTGCACTTCGAGCTCGCGCGGCCGGTCTTCACGATGCCGGTGTTCACATGGCAGGCCGCCGTCAGCCTGGCGCTGCCGCTGTTCGTGGTCACCATGGCGTCGCAGAATCTGCCCGGCGTGGCGGCGATCCGCGCGGCCGGCTACGACATGCCCGTCAGCCGGCTGATCACCATCAGCGGCCTGTTCACGCTGGTGCTGGCGCCCTTCGGCGCCTTCGCGCTGAACCTGAGCGCCATCACGGCGGCCATCTGCATGGGGCGCGAGGCGCACGACGACCCGGCGCGGCGCTACACGGCGGCGGTGAGCTGCGGCGCGATCTACGTCGTGATCGGCCTGTTCGGCGCCGCCGTCACCGGGCTGCTCACTGCCTTCCCAAAGGAGCTGGTCGCTGCCATCGCCGGCCTGGCGCTGCTGGGCACCATCGGCGGCGGACTGGCCGGGGCGGTGCGGGACGAACCGCACCGCGAGGCGGCCCTCATCACCTTCCTGGTGACGCTCTCGGGCGTCACGCTGGCGGGCATCGGCTCGGCGTTCTGGGGCGTGGTGGCCGGCGCCATCGCGCTCGGCGTGCAGCGCCTGGGCCGCCGCAACCGGATGGCCGTGCCCGCCGCGCCGGATGGCGAGGCCCGGTCCGTCACCCAAAGTGCCGCCGCCGCCGCCGAATCCGAAGTCCCTGCCGCCGCGGCCGCGTCTTTTTCTTCTCCTTCCTCTTCTTCTTCCTTCGTCTCCCAGACCTCCGGAAAGCCCCTCCCGTGAATTTTCTCTTCGTCGCCGACCCGCTCGAGCATTTCAAGATCTACAAGGACACCACCTTCTCGATGATGCGCGAGGCCCAGCGCCGCGGCCACGGCATCTCAGCGTGCGAGCCCGCCGAGCTCGGCTGGCAGACCGGACAGCCCGTCACGGCCCGGGTGCGCGACATCAGGCTGACCGGCCACCCGGACGTCTGGTTCACCGAGACGCCGGCGCGCCAGGCGCCGCTGCACACCTTTGACGCCGTACTGATGCGCAAGGACCCGCCGTTCGACGCCGAGTACATCTACGCCACCCACCTGCTGGAGCAGGCCGAGCGCGAGGGGGCGCGCGTCCTCAACCGCCCGCGCGCGCTGCGCGACCACCCGGAAAAGCTGGCCGTCATGGAGTTCTCGCGCTTCACCAGTCCGACCCTGGTCACGCGCGACCCGGCTGCGGTACGCGCCTTCCACGCCGAGCACCGGGACATCATCATGAAGCCGCTCGACGGCATGGGCGGCGCGGGCATCTTCCGCGTCCGCGCCGACGGGCTGAACCTCGGCTCGATCACCGAGACGCTCAACAAGCACGGCGCCGAGACGATCATGGTGCAGCGCTTCGTGCCCGAGATCGCCGCGGGCGACAAGCGCATCCTGATCATCGGCGGCGAGCCGGTGCCCTTCGTGCTGGCGCGCATTCCGCAGGGCGGCGAGGTGCGCGGCAACCTCGCGGCCGGCGGCCTGGGCGTAGCGCAGCCGCTGAATGACAAGGACCGCGAGATCGCCCAGGCCATCGGCCGCGTGCTGGCGCCGCGCGGGCTGCTGTTGATCGGGCTGGACGTGATCGGCGAGTACGTGACCGAGATCAACGTGACCAGCCCGACCTGCTTTCAGGAAATCACCGAGCAGACGGGCTTTGACGTGCCGGCGCGCTTCGTCGATGCGCTGGAAGCGGAGCTGGCTCAAAAAAGGCCCTAACGCCCGTCCCTTCTACGCAGGCAGCTACAAAAAATGTAGCAAGACGGCGGAAGCGGTGAAGCGGGCGTTGACCGCGACAGCGCTTGTCGATGCGAGATGGATGCTGGACCGAACGATGCGAGCGCCCGGTAGCCAGAGAGCCAGCGCATCCGTGGCTCCAGCTTGGCCTGTCGCGAGCGCAACCACGAGAAGACCACCGAAAACGGAAGGCCTTCCACGCAGTTCGCATGCGCCCGGGCAAGGCGCTGCATGAACGGCGAACTGTTCGAGTTGTCGGGCTTGAACTCATTGGAGCCAACCCGGCCCTTGAGCACGAGGTGGCTGCGCAGGGTTTCCATGAAGACGAGCAACAGCAACGCCCAGGCGATGAGCAACGTGAGAACGACGGCTGAATTGCTCACGCTATGCCGGCACGAAGGCAATACATCTTGTAGGCCCTAACGTTGGAGTTGACCGGCACGTAGCGGCATTCCATCAGCGCTTCTTCGCCGGAGGACTCAGGGACAAGGCCGAACCCGCCGCCGACTTAGACGCTGCGCTTGTGCGCCCATCGCGCAGTGTTTGGGAAGCTTGGGTAGCAGCCGGCGAGGAAGTGACTTTTCTCGGTGCTACTTGCGAAAGTGCGCTGCCCGCCGCCGACTTCGATGCCGCGCCCGTGCTCTTCGCCGACAGGGTGGTCGAAGCCACCTTAGCGGCTCGTGCTCCAGTGACTTCGCCGGCTGCGATGCTCTTGGCCGCTGCGGATTGCGCTCGCGCCGCAAACGTTCCTTTTGCCACCCCGCCACCCGCAGACTTTGCAGTTGCGCTTTGGACGCGAGCTGCGGCCTGGGTTGTCATCTTGGTGCCAGTGGTCTTTCCAGCGGACTTCGTTGCCATTCGCTTCTCCAAGTTGTTGATCGAACACTACGAAACACTGCAATTTAACGTTGGAATTGACCGGCACGCAGTGGCATTGCGCCACGATGAGTACGCTTATCAGCATGACTCGCGGTGCAATGCCACTGCATGTCCGTGTCGAACGACCTGTTAGACAGCAGCACCCGTCTTCTCCAAGTGCCGCCTAATGGATTTGTGCAACTCAAATGCAACCTGTCTGACACTATGAAGTTCAACATCCAACATGGGCTTCTGATTGGTTCCGTCTGAAATCATCCAACCCACACTGTTCTTACGCGTGAGTTCGGCATAGCTTTCATCGAGGTGAGAATCCACGTGGGCGCCCCCGTCCTTATTTGCCAGAGCCAGCACGAGTTCTCTGCGCGTGAACTTCGCCTTTAACGAATCGACTATAACGACTTGGCTCCACCAATCGGGAAAGAAAACGTACTTTCCCGAACGCGCCGGCGCCCTCTCACCTAATGGCGCCCAGTACCTTGTGTTCTCATCCTCAAGGCGTATGCCAACCAGGCCGTGATAGCTCACAAGGTTCTTGGGCTCGTATGCGTGGCTGGTGTTCAGGTATCCCATAGCCACCTTCATTTTCAGAAGGCCGAGAAGGGACTTTGACTTGTCTGTGTCGTGTACCAACACCCTGATGGTAGTTGCGAGACGTTTCGCCTCTCCAAAAAATCCTGCGTCAAAGGACGCACTTGAAGCTTCGAGGAAACCCAAGCTGTCGCGCAAGTGCTCTAACAGTTCGGCCTTCGATTGCTCTGTCTTTGCCATATCTGCTGTCTAATACCTGAGTTAAGTCGCGCCGTGAAGCGGCGTCGGCTTGGATGATGGGACGAATTTCCCCGTTTGTTCGCGCCACATTGGCGCACTGGTCTTCATTGGCGTGGGGATCAGATCTTCAATCAAACGAGAGGAGTCCGAAATGAAGCAACATCGATGAGCTTTTCGCTCAGAGTGAACTTAAGCCATCCAACATAGTAGGGACTATTTACCGGATCAGTTTCATCATAGATAAAGAGATCATGCGTCTTGCCAAAGGTTTCGACAGCGTAGCAGAGATTCAATAGTAGAAAAACGTTTCGGTGAATTGAATCGATGTCGACGCGATGAATCATGGTATTCTAACGTTGAAAGTAAGCGGCTGGCCACAGGTCAGTCCGCTTGACTGTCGGGTTAGACCCAGCGGATGGAAAAGGGCGTGTTTGCACATGCCCAGACTATGAAGGTTAGGGCGCATTCTTGATACGACGCGCGATTTCTCGTGCGGACAATGGATACAAGAATTCACGAGAGATGACTCGCAGCGCGAGGGCAAACGTGAAATAGCCCCAACCAACGAATATGAGAGGTAGAAAAAAGATGAGAAGCCATGGGTGAGGCATAGAGGAATCTATCTTCGCGGCGGACTCAAAATATGAGCCCCAAGCGAAGAAAACAACTCCAAGCAGAGCGCCGACTAGCGTAAAGGCAATCGCTTGCGTTGCTCGCTCGGCGGCGTAGAGAGATCGAACCTTATTTGGGCCACGGGGCAGTGCGCGTGCGCGATTGAAGAAAAGGGCCGCAACAGCAATGTAAATAACGGAGACGGAAACGAGTACAGACGCGGCTGCGCGGAAGTCTCGAGTAGCTACGATATAGAAGAATGCAAGGAGCAAGGTAAATCCACCCCCCGGCTTAAGAACAAGGCGGGTCCAGCGGAAGAAGGGCCACTCAAGATGCATTGGTCGCATGTGTGATGTGCTCTAACGTTGGAGGTGAGCGGCACACCGCGGCAAGGCACCGCGATGCGTACGATCATTGACACGCATCGCGACGCCTTGCCGATGTGTGTCGGTTTCGACCGACCTGTTAGGCCGCATCGACGTGCGTCGAACGAAGTGCTGCACGTTCACCATATTCTCCAGAGAATGAGCGCCAGCAGGACGACGATGGCCCACCCTACGACAGCGAGGCCCGATGGTGTTTTGTATTCTCCATATTGAAGGCGTCATTCAATTCGCTCGAGCACGTCGCCTGGACGGCGCGGGTCGGCACGTCTCTCAGCCTCCTCCAACTTGGCTTCGTCGGGGTCAGAATGCATTTTGCTGCGGCCTAACGTCGGAGGTAACCGGCGGACCGTAGGCGGGCGGCGCCCGCCGCTAGGACGTCCGTGTTGACCGATCTGTTAGAGCGGCGCGTCATGCAAGGGCGAGTATGTCGCCGACAACCAAGTACGTGTAGACCACATAGCGATCCGCCTCAACTCTGGTAACGATGGTTGAATGCGAGCCTTTTTGCGCCGCTTGGAACACACTGTCAAGTCGCTCTCCGATGAAGCCGAGGTGCGAACCTACGATCGCTTGGAAACGCTCTGAGTCGGAATGTTCTTCTAAGAACGCAATCAGGCGATTCACGTAGTTGTCAGGCCCGAGCTTGATTGTTCTGCTCTTGCCATTCACTTCAACTACCTTCTCTGCCCGTGAGGGGTACAGAGCATCCGCGAGTGCCTGGAGAATTCTGCGACAACTGTGTACCGCGTTTGACCAGTCTTCACTGTTTTCCGATTGCAGGTTCTCGTAGACAGCAGAGAGCATTTGAGCCGCATTGGGCACCTTGGACCCAATGGAAGCGTCTACAGCTTCACGGATCCGCGAGAAGATGTCATCAGCAATGCCAGAGAACTTAAGCTCGTAGTGCCGCTGCAAGGAATATGAATAGATGAACGACCTGCGCGATGAAAGCCTTTCCCGGGCTTGAGCGGCGTTCTTCCGGATCGCCAGCCGTTCTTGGCGATTGCCAGCAGGATTGAAGACGTGCTGGTGCGGATTGGCGGAGGAGATTGAGACGTCGGGGTCTCGAGCTGCGGTGAGCGCTGTCTCGAACCCCTGTACTTGCTGCTCAAGGGCTTCGATGGAAGTCATATAGATGTACTTCTTCACCTCCTTGCTTTTGTCGTCTTCTACTTCGAATTCTCTCCCTGCCAATACTGCCAGTTTGTACGCTTCGGCAGGAACTCCGCCGGGTCCGGATGGATATCCACTAGCTTCGTACTCCATCATTTTCTGATGCGAGAAGTCATTGAGCAGGCGCGCGAGCCGCGACGTCTTGAGAGCAATGTTGGCTAGAGGAACTTCGTTCAGTTCCAAGTTCCGCAATATCTCTTCGGAGAGGGCCAGCGCTTCACGGAGCGCCTGTCGGGACGGGGGTATTGTGTCTTCCATGGATCTGAGCTCTAACTACAAATAGACGACTGCAACCTTATGGCAGGCAGTCAGCTAATCTAGCAAATTCGTAGAATCTCCAGGTAAACCCCTATCTGCTGATGTTTAGGAGAACCTAAAAATTCACGGATGATGCCGAACCGCACAGTCGTCTCCTCTCAAACCGATGACGCCAACCCGCCGGTGCGCCAACCCAAGCTGCTCGACCATGTGCCCATCCGTTTGCGCACGCGGCATCGAAGTATCCGCACCGAAAAAACCTATATGGACTGGGTGATGTACCGTTCTATATTTTTTGACGGCAAACGCCACTCCAGAGACAGATGCGCAGCTGAGGTGAAGTCATTTCTGAGCTATCTGGCGGTCGATCGTCAGGGGTCAGCCTCGACGCGGAGTCAAATCAAGGCATCTCGCATTTGCGGTGTTCACAGACCTTGGCGCGCACACCCATCCACGAACACCTTGAGCTCACCTGGCGCGAAGGGCGTCCAGGTCTCGTCGGTGGTCAGCGGCGCCGTCACGATCACGGCGACGCGGTCGCTGGGCGTGGTGTACTCGGCGAAGTCGATCGCCACGTCCTCGTCGGCCAGACGCGCGTGCGTGAAGGGATGCCGGCGCAGGGTGTAGCACAGGTGCGTGGAGGCATGGGCCCACAGCGCCTGGCCGTTCGACAGCATGAAG
>JAQGLP010000153.1 GCA_028292835.1 Variovorax sp. | reverse complement strand
CGGGTGCCTCCGGCGTTGTGGCGCCTCCGCCGCCCGCGCCGCCCGTCGTCCGCGCGCGCCGGTGGTCCGTCCTCACCTTTGCGCGCTGGCGCTCGCTGCGCTCGATCTGGCGGCGATGGTTCCTGTGGTTGCTGCTCGCGGCGCTGGTGCTGGTGCTGCTGGGTACCGTGGTGTGGCTGGCGGGGCGCCATGAGGCCAGCCAGGTGCAGGCTGCGCTCGACCGCAATACCGCCGATGCGGCGGCCGATCTGCGCAGCGCGCTGCTGCGCAACGTGCAAAGTCTGCAGGGGCTGGAGCGCGGCCACTGGCCGGGCGAGGCCGAGTCGCTGCTGCAGGCCCGGCGCGAGCTGCTGCGCATCGAATGGCGCAACGCCGGGCTGGAGACGCTCGCCGTGGTCGACACGCCCTACCGCGCCCGGGTGTTCGACGAGCGCGCGCGAGACGGTGCGGGTCAGCCCGACGTGGCGCTGGCCTGCGCCGCCGCGCGCCGCATCGACAGCGCCGCCTACTCGCCAAGTCACTACGTGCCGCTGTCCGGCGATGGCGGGCTGGAGGTGATGGAACTGTGCCTGCCGATCAAGGGCGTCTCCGGCCGGGCGCCAAGCTTCCTGGTGGCGAGCTATTCGCTGCGCGACGTGCTGCTCGAGACGGTCCGGCCGGTGCTCGGGCGCGGCCATGACGTGTCGCTCAACGAGGTCGACGGCACCCGGCTGGTGGCCACCGGCAGCGCGCGGCGCTCGGGCAACCGCGTCTTCACATCGCAGCACCTGCTCGACCTGCCCGGCGTCACGCTGGTGCTGCGGGTCGATGGCTGGCGCGCCGCGCCCGACCTGTTTCCCAACCTGCTGACGGCGCTGGTGACGGCGGTGTCGATCGCCCTGGTCTCGGTGCTGGTGCTGCTGGCGCGCGACACCCGCCGGCGCCTGCGCGTCGAGCGTGAGCTGGCCGATTCGCTGGCGTTTCGCAAGGCCATGGAGGACTCGCTCATCACCGGCCTGCGCGCGCGCGACCTGCAGGGGCGCATCACCTACGTGAACCCGGCGTTTTGCGACATGGTGGGCTTCAGCGCCGAGGAACTCGCCAACGGTGGCAGCGGGGCGCCCTACTGGCCGACCGAGCTGGCCCACGAGTATCGGGCGCGCCAGTCCGTGCGGCTCGCGGGCAGCGCGCCGCCGCGCGAGGGGTTCGAGTCGGTCTTCATGCGCAAGGACGGCAGCCGCTTCCCGGTGCTGATCTTCGAGGCCCCGCTGCGCAACGCCCAGCGCATGCAGACCGGCTGGATGAGTGCCTTCGTCGACCTGAGCGAGCAGCGTCGCGTGGAGGAGCTCTCGCGCGCCAGCCTGGAGCGGCTGCAGGCCAGCGCGCGGCTCGCCACCGTCGGCGAGATGGCCTCGCTGCTGAGCCACGAGCTGACGCAGCCGCTGGCCGCGATCGCCAGCTATGCAAGCGGTTCGCTCAACCTGCTGGCGCCTCCGCAGGCCGCCGAGGCCGACGCGGACGCCAGCGTGGGCGGCTGGGCCGCCGTGCGCGCCGACCTGGCCGTGGCGCTGGGCCGCATCGCCGCGCAGGCCGAGCGTGCCGGCCAGGTCATCCGCAGCGTGCACAACTTCGTGCGCCGCAACAACGACCGCACCCGCGAGGCCGTGGCCCCGCAGGCGCTGATCGACGCCGTGCTGCCGCTGGTGAGTCTGCAGGCGCGCAAGCTCGATGTCCAGGTGTGCATCGCGCTCGACGACGCGCTGCCGCCCGTGCTGTGCGACCGCACGCTGGTCGAGCAGGTGCTGCTCAACCTCGCGCGCAACGGCATGCAGGCGATGGACCTGCCCGACCTGCCCGACCTGCCCGAGCGCGTGCTGCGCCTGGGCGTGGCGCGCGCCGCTGCCGGGCCGCCCGGGACGACCGGATCGCGCCCCTGGCTGGAATTCTCGGTGGCCGATGGCGGCTGCGGCATTGGCAAGGAGGTGGCGGCACGCCTCTTCACGCCCTTCTTCACCACCCGCAGCGACGGCATGGGCCTGGGCCTGAGCCTGTGCCGCACGGTGGTCGAGCAGCACGGCGGCGTCTTGCGCTTCGAGCCTGGCCTCCCGCGCGGCACGGTGTTTCGCTTCACCCTGCCGGTGGCCGATGCCGTGTCCGGCCAGGGCGCGTAATGCAGCCGCTGATCGATGCCCTGGTGTTCATCGTCGACGACGACGCGAGCGTGCGCGAGGCGCTGGCCTGGCTGCTGCGCTCGCGCCGCTTGGCAAGCGAACATTTCGCGAGCGCCGAGGCGTTCGAGGAGCGGCTCGCGGCCGAGCACCACCGCGGCCTGCCCGACGAGCCGCGCTGCCTGCTGCTGGACGTGCGCATGCCCGGCACCAGCGGACTGGTGCTGTTCGAGCGGCTGGCCGCGCGCGGCGCGCTCGAGAGCCTGCCCGTGATCTTCCTCACCGGCCATGCCGACGTGCCCACCGCGGTTGACATGGTCAAGCGCGGCGCCTTCGACTTCTGCGAGAAGCCGTTTTCCGACAACGCGCTGGTGGACCGCATCGAGCAGGCGCTCGGCGCCTCGCTGCGCGCGATCGAGGCGCGGCGCGAGCGCCAGCGGCTGCAGCAGCGCATAGGCGAGTTGACCGAGCGCGAAAGGGAGGTGATGCGCCGGGTGGTCGAGGGGCTGCCCAACAAGCTGATCGCCGATCAGCTCGCCATCAGCGTGCGCACGGTCGAGGTGCACCGGGCCCGGTTGTTCGAGAAGATGGAGGTCAGGTCGGCCGTGGAACTGGCCAACCTGCTGCGCGGCGCATGACGCGCCCCACAGCGCCGGGAAACAGCCAAAGAAAAGCAGGCCGAAGCCTGCCTTGTCCGAGCCGGGCTGGAGAGGCCACCTCGCCCCTCGGCGCCCGTTGTTTGTGGAAAGTTCGCTATCGAAAAGATAGCGAACCCTGCCCCGTTCAGCTGCGCGGACGCTCGCCCACGTAGATCTCGACGCGGCGATTCTGCGCCCGACCGGCGTCGCTCGAGTTGTCCGCGATCGGCTGGCGCGAGCCCAGGCCCTCGATGCGGAACGCCGTCTGCGGCACGCCGCGCGCGATCAGGTAGTCGCGCGTGCTGGCGGCGCGCTCGACCGACAGCGGGTTGTTGACGGCGTCGCTGCCGGTGTTGTCGGTGTGGCCGATGATGCGCACCTCGGCGTTCGGGTTGTTGCGCAGGCCGTTGGCGAACTGATTCAGGACCGGCGCGAAATTCGGCTTGATGGCGGCGCGCCCGGTGTCGAACGACACGTCGCTCGGGATGGCCAGCTTCAGCTCGTTGTTGGTGGTCTGCGTGACGGCGATGCCGGTGCCGCGCGTGGCCGCTTCCATTTCGCGCTTCTGCGTTTCCATGCGCTGCGACCACAGGTAGCCGCCCAGCGCGCCGGCTGCCGCGCCGACCGCCGCGCCGGTCCCGATGGAGCCGCGGTTGCCGCCGGTGGCCGAGCCGATAGCCGCGCCGCCCAGGGCGCCGATGCCCGCGCCGATGCCGGTGTTGCGTTGCGTGTCGGTGATGCCGGCGCAGCCGGTCAGCAAGACAGCGAGGGCGGCGGTGGAGAGAACGAGTTTTTTCATCGGAATTCCTTCGAGAATTTCAGGACAGGCTGCAGGCCGGGCGGCCTGCAAAGCGGATGCCGATTATCCAAGCGCCGTCCGAGCCCCAGGCCTGCCACGAACGTGTCGGCATGTAACAGAGTTTGGGACCAATTGGATGATGACCCGCGCCGGGCTGGCATTCATTGCTACTAAAAGCATAGCATGCTACAAATCGGCCGACGATACGTTGCGGCCTTCTACTACAGATGCCGCAGCTTGGTTAGCCGTGTGGCGGGGTGTCGTCGGGCGGGCGATGCATGTTCTTCGCGTCGTGAAGCTCGCCCCGAGGGCGGCCGGAAAACATGGTCCACCACACGATAAGCACCAGCAGCACCAACGCGGCAAGCGCTTCAAGCAAAATCAAACCCATGAAAAACGCACTCCAATGGCTGGTGGGACTGGCCATGGTAGCAACGCTGGCGGCCTGCTCGGTCGGGACGCGCCTGCCCGAGACCCCGGCGGGGTCCGGCATCGGGCAGCCGCCGCCGCTCGGACCCCTCACCGGCACGCTCATGCATCCCAAGAGCCGCTGGGTGCCGGTGGCCTGGTCGGAGCTGCCCGGCTTCGAGGACGATCCGCTGCACGACGGCTGGGTGGCGCTGGTGTCGAACTGCGCCCGCCCCAACGCTGCCTTCGCGCCGCTGTGCCAGGACGTGCGGCGCTTGGCCATCGCCGGCGCTGAGGCGCAGCGCCAGTGGATGACCGAGCGGCTGCAGCCCTACCGCATCGAGTCGCTGGCCGGCCAGAGCGACGGCCAGCTCACCAGCTACTACGAACCGGTGTACGAGGCCTCGCGCCGGCCAAGCGCGCAGTTCACGGTGCCCCTGTACCGCGCGCCCGACGGGCTGGCGCCGCGCCGCCCGTGGTTCACCCGCCAGCAGATCGAGACGCTGCCCGAGGTGCAGGCGCAGCTGCGCGGGCGCGAGATCGCCTGGATGGCCGACCCGGTCGACGCCATGATGCTGCACATCCAGGGCTCGGGGCGGCTGCGCATCACCGAGCCGGACGGCTCGCAACGTCTGGTGCGCGTGGCGTTCTCGGCGACCAACGAACAGCCCTACCGCAGCATCCAGCAGTGGCTCGTCAGCCAGGGCGCGACGCGCGTGAGCCGCTGGCCCGACGACACCAAGGCCTGGGTCGCGCAGAACCCGCAGCGCGTGGCGCAGTTGATGTGGAGCAACCCGCGCTATGTGTTCTTCCGCGAGGAGCCTCTCAACGGGCTGGACGCCGCCTTCGGGCCGCGCGGCGCGCAGGGCGTGCCCCTGACGGCCGGCCGCTCGATCGCGGTGGACCAGGGCAGCATTCCCTACGGCACGCCGGTCTGGCTGGCCTCCAACGGGCCGGCCGCGCAACTGCAGAAGCTGGTGGTGGCGCAGGACACGGGCAGCGCCATCGTGGGCGCGGTGCGCGCCGACTACTTCGCCGGCACCGGCGCCGAGGCCGGACGCCTCGCCGCCACCGTCAACCAGCCGTTGCGGCTGTGGGCGCTCTGGCCCAAGTAGCCCGGGCCTGTCCCATGCGCGGCGCCACGGCAGGTCCGTGCCGCCGCGCCTTGCCGGGAATCAGTCGAGAAAGTCCGAATAGTCCTTGGTCGCGTAGCCGTTCAGCCCGGTCCACGGCAGGGTGCGGGGCGCGGGGATCGCCTGCACCCGCGTGACCTTGCGCGACAGGCCGCGCACGTCCTGCGACTCGATCTGCATCGGGAGCTGGAGTCGGTCGTTCCAGAGCAGGCGCATTTGTCCGCCGTTGCCGGCCTGCGAATACCACCGGCCTTGCGACGTCCTGGGTCCCGGCGTCATCTTCTTGAGCACCGCGGGATCGCTCAGGTGGTAGGCGGAGGCCCAGGAGCCATCGAAGCCGACATTGCCGTAGTCGGCGCTGGCGACGCTGACGATGGCCTTGTCCTCGGACGACACGAGCTTCAGCTGGGGATTGCCGCGCTCGTCGCGCGAAATCCAGCGGGCCGCCGCGGCGACGTCGAGGTGCTTGTGTTCCGGGCCGCCGCTGCGATGCTCTTCCGCCGTGTGCGCGCCTTGCGGAATCACGCGCTCGACCCACACCATGTTCTCGCGCCGGTAGACGCGTTCCGAGAACTCGGTGGTCCGCTTGAGTCCATCGGCCCCAACCGAGACGAGCACGTGGCTGACCAGCAGGTTGGCGTCCTGCGCCTGGGCCAGCGCGCCGCCCAGGCCCAGCAGGAGCAGGAGGGCGATGCGCGTCGGCTTCACAGCCCGGCTGCCTTCTTCACCAGGCCGAACACCTTGGTGTTGTCCAGGGTGCCCTTGAACCCGGCGCTGCCGGCCCCGTTCGAGAACAGCATCACGTCGCCGCCGCCATGGCTCTCGGAACCGGGCGAGCCGAGCGGCACACCGACTTCCTGCAGGTAGTCCTTGTTGCCCGAGGTGTCGACATTCGTCAGGTCGTCACGCGCGGCCTTTCGGGGGCCCCCGCCGTTGCCGAACACCAGCGTGGTGTAGGGCAGGCCGTCGGCGGCCTTCTCGAACTGCCGGGTCTTGATGTTGGTGGTCTTGCCCAGGATGTCGTTGCCGAGGTGTGAGTAGCCGTTGAAAGCCATCGTGTGGTCGTGGTCCGCGGTCACGACGACCAGCGTGTTGCCGAGGTCGACCTTGCCCAGCGCGGCCTTGACGGCATCGTCGAACGCGACCGTGTCGGCCAGCGCGCGCTTGGCGTTGGTGCCGTGCAGCGCGTGGTCGATGCGGCCGCCCTCGACCATCAGGAAGTAGCCGTTGGGGTTCTTCGATAGGATGTCGATCGCCTTGATGGTCATTTGCGCCAGGCTGGGCTCGACCGCCGGGTTGCGGTCGAGTTCGTAGGACATGTGCCCTTCCTTGAGGGCCTGGTCGAACAGGCCGATCAGCTTGCCGCCGGCCGGCGCGGCGTTCAGGCTGGGCAGGTCGTTGACGTAGGTGTAGCCCTTGCCCTGCAGTTCCGCCACCAGGTCGCGCCCGTCGGGGCGGCCGCGCGGCGTGGTGGTGGCGTTGTAGGGACGCCAGTAGTAGCTGATGCCCCCCATGAGCACGTCGACCCCGCTGCCCAGCAGGGCGTTGTAGCCCGCCCCGCCCGGCACGGCCTGGCGCGCGATCTCGTACTCCGCGTCGCGGTGGCAGCTGTGCGCGTAGGTGGCGGCCGGCGTGGCATGGGTCAGCCGGGCCGTGGTGACGGCGCCCGTGCCCTTGCCCTTGGCCGCGGCGAGTTCCAGCAGCGTGGTGGACGGGCCGCCATTGCCCGTGGCAGGGCAGGTGGTGATGGCGTTGGAGACGCCGGTGGCCGGGTCCTTCGAGGGAGCCTTGGCGAAAGTGGCGCCGTCCATGCCGAGGACGTCGTTGCGCGTCTTCACGCCGGTCATGTAGGCGGCCATCGACGGGGCGCTATCGGTGGTCTGCGCGTCGAGCGAATAGGTCTTGATGCGTGCCGTGCGGGGCAGCGTCTCCATGGCCAGCTGGCCGGCCTCGCCGTACTTGTAGATGCGGCTGGCCGTGACGGTCACGGGGCCCATGCCGTCGCCGAGAAAGAAGATGACGTTCTTCGCTTCGCCATCGGCGTATGCCGATGCCACGGCGGTGGCCAGCAGCGTTGCGGCCAGCCAGGGTTTCATTTTTTTCATGATGTTCCTTCCAAGCTTTTTTACAGGCCGACGGCCTTGCGGATCAGGCCGAAGACGGCGGTGTTGTCCATGACGCCCTTGAAGCTGTCGGCATCCTTGCCGAGGGCGCCCAGGAAGACGTCGCCGCCGCCGTGCGTCTCGCTGCCGACGGCCGTCGGGATCGTGGCTTCCTGGTGGTAGTTCTTGTCGAACACCTGGGTGTCGGTGAGCGCCGTGCGGACGGGCTGGCGGTTTTCGCCGTTGCCGAAGCCGAGGATGGTGAACGGATTGCCCGCGGTGTCCTTGACCTGCAGCTTGGTCACGACATCGCGCAGCAGGCCCAGCACGCCGGGGTTGGTGTCCGAGGTCGCGCCGGTGCGGGCGGCGTAGCCGTTGAGCACCAGCGTGTGATCGTGGTCGGCGGTGACGACGATCAGCGTGTTGGTCAGGCCAGGGTCGACGCTGCGCATCTTCGCGATCGCCGCCTTGATGGCGTCGTCGAACGCCACGGTGTCCTGCAGCGCCTTGCGCGCGGTCGTCTCGTGCAGTGCGTGGTCGATGCGGCCGCCTTCGACCATCAGGAAGAGGCCCTTGCCGTTGCCCTTCAGGGCGTCGATGGCCTTGGTCGTCATCTCGGCCAGGCTCGGCTCCTTGGCGCCGTCCCGGTCGAGGTCGTAGGACATGTGGCTGGCGGTGAACAGGCCCAGCAGCTTGCCTTGCGCGGGGAGGCTGTCGAACGCGGCGCGGGTGCCGGCGAAGGCGTAGCCCTTGCCCTTCATTTCGGCCACGAGATCGCGCTCGTCGGTGCGCGCGCTGCCGGTGGCGGACTTGGGCAGGAAGTGCTTGAGGCCGCCGCCGAACACCACGTCGATGCCGTCGGCCAGCTGCGCGTTGTAGCCGGCGCCGCCGGGCACCATCTGCGCGGCGATGGCGTTCTCGCCGTCGCGGTGGCAGATGTGGGCATAGGTCGCGGCCGGGGTCGCGTGCGTGATGCGCGTGGTCGTGACCACGCCGGTGGCGCGGCCGGCCGCCTTGGCGAGCTCGAGCAGGGTGGTGACGGGCGCGCCGTTGCCGGTCGCCGGGCAGGTGGAGTCGGCGCCCTTGACGTAGTCCTGCAGGGTCTTCTTGTCGAACGCGGAGGTCTCAGGGGTCATCGAGATGACCTCGTTGTTCATCTTCACGCCGGTCATGTACGCCGCCATCGAAGGCGCGCTGTCCGTGACCTGGGCATTGGCCGAGTAGGTCTTGATGAAGGCGCTCTCGGGCAGGGTGTCCATGGTGAGCTCGCCGTCCTCGCCCGCCTTGTAGATGCGCGCGGCCGTCATGGTGGTCATGCCCATGCCGTCGCCGAGGAAGAAGATCACGTTCTTGGGCGTCGCGGTCGGCGGCGCCTGGGTGATCGGCGGGAAAAGAACCCCGTCCCCTCCCGAGCCGCCGCAGGCCGTGGCGGCGACCGCGGCCAATGCTGACACAACAAACCATCGTTTCATGGGAACTCCTTGTCCGGGACTTTGTAAAGAACAGGGGAGTGTTTTCCAGCGTGATGACTTCCGTATGACATCGCGAAGCCGCCGCCGGGCCCGTTCTGGCGCACGGCCCGCCGTGCGGCGTCCGCGTCAGGGCGCCGAGCGGCCCGGGGGCAGCGGCAGCGCCGTCTTGTAGCGCACCTGCTTCAGGGCGAAGCTGGAGCGGATCTTCTCGATGCCGGCGATCGGCGTGAGCTGCTCCAGGATGAATTTCTCCAGCGCCGCGATGTCGGCCACGGCGACACGGATCAGGTAGTCGCTGTCGCCCGACATCAGGTAGCACACCATCACCTCGACGTGCTCGGCGATGCGCTCCTCGAAGGCGGCCAGCGAGGCCTTGTTCTGCGAGGTCAGGCTGATCGAGATGAACACGTTGAGCCCGAGGCCGAGCGCGGCGGCGTTGACCAGCGCCACGTAGCGCCGGATCACTCCGGCCGCCTCCAGTGCCTTCACGCGCACCAGGCAGGGCGAGGGCGAGAGGTGCACGCGGCGCGCCAGCTCGACGTTGGAGAGCGCGCCGTCGCGCTGCAGCTCGTCGAGGATGCGCAGGTCGATGGCGTCGAGTTGCATGAAATGCTTGAGATGACCGATTTGGCGGCATTTTATGCTGTTGAGTGGCCGGCCAGGGGTGCTCAACGGCATCTCATTTCACCCCGCGCGGCGTAAAGTGCCGTTCATGAATGCCCCCGTTGCACCCGACCGGCTGCGCCCCTTCCCAGACAGCCTCCACGCCGATCCCGACCCCGTCGAGACCGCCGAATGGCGCGAAGCCTTCACCGCGCTGGCCGAGACCCACGGCCCCGAGCGCGCGCGCTGGATGCTCGACGAGCTGGCGCGCCTGGCGCGCGCGCAACGCATCGGCTGGCAACCGGAACTCGCCACGCCGTACGTCAACACCATCGCCGTCCAGGCGCAGCCGGTCTTTCCCGGCGACTTGGCCATCGAGGAGCGCCTGGCCTCGCTGATGCGCTGGAACGCGCTCGCCATGGTGGTGCGCGCCAACCAGGCCTATGGCGAGCTGGGCGGCCACATCGCGAGCTACGCTAGCGCGGCCGACCTGTTCGAGACCGGCTTCAACCATTTCTTCCACGCGCGCGGCCCGGCGCACGGCGGCGACCTGGTGTTCTTCCAGCCGCACAGCGCGCCGGGCGTCTATGCGCGCGCCTTCCTCGAAGGGCGCCTCCGCGCGGACGACCTGACGCACTACCGCCAGGAACTCACGGCGCCGGCCTTCGCCACCGGCGGCGGCGCGCGCGGCCTCAGCAGCTACCCGCACCCCTACCTGATGCCGGACTTCTGGCAATTCCCGACCGGCTCGATGGGCATCGGCCCCATCAGCTCGATCTACCACGCGCGCTTCATGCGCTACCTCACGCACCGCCGCCTGCTCGACTGCGACGCGCGCAAGGTGTGGGGCGTGTTCGGCGACGGCGAGATGGACGAGCCCGAGTCGATGAGCGCGCTCACGCTGGCCGCGCGCGAGAAGCTCGACAACCTGGTGTGGGTGGTCAACTGCAACCTGCAGCGGCTCGACGGCCCGGTGCGCGGCAACGGCCGCATCATCGACGAGCTGGAAAAGCTCTTCGCCGGCGCCGGCTGGAACGTCATCAAACTGGTGTGGGGTAGCGACTGGGACGGCTTGTTCGCGCGCGACGCCACGGGTGCGCTGGCGCGGGCGCTGGCCGACACGGTGGACGGCCAGATGCAGACCTTCGCGGCCAAGGACGGACGCTTCAACCGCGACACTTTCTTCGGCCAGAACGAGGCGCTCGCGCGCCTCGCCCAGGGCATGACCGACGAGCAGATCGACCGCCTCAAGCGCGGCGGCCACGACCTGGTGAAGATCCACGCCGCCTACGCCGCGGCCGCCGCGCACCGCGGCCAGCCGACCGTGATCCTGGCCCACACCAAGAAGGGCTACGGCATGGGCAGCGCGGGCCAGGGCAAGATGACCACGCACTCGCACAAGAAGTTCGAGAGCGCCGAGCTGCTCGAATTCCGCGACCGCTTCCAGTTGCCGCTGACGGACGAGCAGGCCGGCACGGCCGCCTTCTACAAGCCGGCCGACGACAGCCCCGAGATGCGCTACCTGCACGCGCGCCGCGCCGCGCTCGGCGGCAGCCTGCCCCGGCGCGAGACCGCCTGCGAGGTGGTGCCCAAGCCCGAGCTCGCGGCCTACGCCCGGTTCGCGGTCGAGGCCGACGGCAAGGAGATGAGCACCACCATGGCGTTCGTGCGCCTGCTGGGCAACCTGATGAAGGACAGGCAGCTCGGCCCGCGCGTGGTGCCGATCGTGGCCGACGAGGCGCGCACCTTCGGCATGGCCAACCTGTTCAAGCAGGTCGGCATCTACTCCAGCATGGGCCAGCACTATGCGCCGGAAGACATCGACACCATCCTGAGCTATCGCGAAGCCACCGACGGGCAGATCCTGGAGGAGGGCATCAGCGAAGCCGGCGCCATCGCGAGCTGGACGGCGGCGGCCACCAGCTACAGCGTGCATGGCCTGGCCATGCTGCCGTTTTATATCTACTACTCGATGTTCGGCTTCCAGCGCGTGGGCGACCAGATCTGGGCCGCGGCCGACCAGCGCTCGCGCGGCTTCCTGCTGGGGGCCA
>JAQGLP010000538.1 GCA_028292835.1 Variovorax sp. | reverse complement strand
GGAGCCCGCTTTTTGCCCGGACCGGGCGCTTGGCCCAACCTTAGAAAAGGTTGTCCTGGTCCGAGAACAAACTCATGACCGACTCGCCCTTGGCGATGCGCTGGATCGTCTCGGCGATCAGCGGCGCGACGGACAGCTGGCGGATCTTGCCGCAGGCGACTGCCGCAGCGGACAAGGGGATGGTGTTGGTCACCACCACCTCGTCGAGCACCGCGCCCCGGGTGATGCGCTCGATCGCCGGACCCGAGAGGATCGGGTGCGTGCAGTAGGCGTAGACCTTCTTCGCGCCGCGCTCCTTGAGCACCTCGGCCGCCTTTACCAGCGTGCCGGCGGTGTCGATCATGTCGTCCATGATCACGCAGTTGCGCCCGTCGATCTCGCTGATCACGTTCATGACCTCGCTCACGTTGGCCTTCGGGCGGCGCTTGTCGATGATGGCGAGGTCGCAGTTGAGCTGCTTGGCCAGCGCGCGGGCGCGCACCACGCCGCCGACGTCGGGCGAGACCACGATCAGGTCGTCGTAGTTCTTCTGGCGCAGGTCGCCCAGCAGCAGCGGCGACGCGTAGATGTTGTCGACCGGGATGTCGAAGAAGCCCTGGATCTGGTCGGCGTGCAGGTCCATCGTCAGAACGCGCGCGACACCGACGGTTTCCAGCAGGTTGGCCACCACCTTGGCCGAGATCGGCACCCGGCTGGAGCGCGGGCGGCGGTCCTGGCGCGCATAGCCGTAGTAGGGAATGACGGCGCTGATCCGCTCGGCCGAGGCACGCTTCAGCGCGTCGACCATGATCAGCAGTTCCATCAGGCTTTCGTTGGTCGGCGCGCAGGTCGACTGCACCACGAACACATCGCGGGCACGCACGTTCTGGTTGATCTCGACCGTGACCTCGCCATCGGAGAAACGGCCGACGCGCGCCGCGCCGACCGTGGTACCCAGGTGCTGCGCGATCTCCGCGGCCAGGCCCGGATTGGCGTTGCCGGTGAAAATCATGAAGTCGGGGTGGGGGGCCTGCATGAGCGCGTCCAGCAAGGGAAAGGACCCTTGCGGGTCGTCAATGTCGTGAAGAGATTTGGCAGGGGAGAAAGGATTCGAACCTTTGCATGCTGGAATCAAAATCCAGTGCCTTAACCAGCTTGGCGACTCCCCTACACAGGTTGACCGGACGCTTTTTGTGAAAACGCCCGATCCACCGAAATTTCGCTGTCCGCCCATCCAGCCAGCGGATGAACAGCCAGATTGCTGCATTCACGAACCTGCCATGCGCTCGGCGCACCGGACAGATCCACTTCCTGCGGCATTGCCGCGAACACCGCGCTTCCCGAGCCAGTCATCCGCGCGTCGAGACCTTTGGACCCCAGCCAGTCGATGGCCTGGGTGACCGCCGGGCAAAGCCTTTGGGCAACCGGCTGCAGGTCGTTGTGGCCAAAACCGAAACTGAATCCGGTTGAATGGGCCGCGTCGTCTGCAGCGAAGCCTGCGATTATAGACACAGGCGTGGCACGATTCAGATCCGGGTCGCAAAAAATGCGGTGCGTGTCGAGTCCCTCGGCCGGCTTGACGACGCAGAAGCGTGCCGCGGGCAGCACGATCGGGAAGATTTTCTCGCCCACGCCCTCGATCCAGGCGTTGCGCCCGCGCAGGAAGAACGGCACGTCGGCGCCCAGCTGCACCCCGATCTGCTCCAGTCTTGACAGCGGCAGCCCCAAGTCCCACAAACGGTTGAGCGCCAGAAGGCAGGTCGCGGCATCCGAGGAGCCCCCACCCATGCCGGCCTGCGCCGGGATGCTTTTTGCGACGCCGATGTGGGCGCCCTGGCCAGGATGCGCATGTGCCTGCAGCGCGCGCGCCGCGCGCAGCACCAGGTCGTCGGCGGGCAGTTCGGTGGTGAGGTCCTCGCGCGTGAGCCGTCCATCGTCGCGCCGCTCGACGTGCAGCGTGTCGCACCAGTCGATCAGCATGAACACCGACTGCAACAGGTGGTAGCCGTCGGCGCGCCGTCCGGTGACGTGCAGGAAGAGGTTCAGCTTGGCCGGCGCCGGCAGGTCATACAGCGCTTTCACGGACGGGCCTCGCAGGCGTGGCAACTCAAGACGGTCAAGTCGGGGCTTTCACTGGCGCTCGAAGATCAGCCGCAGGTCGGCGCCGGGCAGCGGGGCCTGGCGCGTGGCGCGCAGCCGGCCGGCCGTCACCTGGCTCAGGTCGGCATGCCAGCCTGCGACCGGTTCGTCGCGGCCCGCCAGCCAGCCGAACAGGGCAGGGACCGGAATGGCGGCGCCGGTCGCGGCCTCGACCAGGGCATCGACCGAGTCGAACTGGCGCGTTTCGCTGCCGTTCTTCAGCACCGCCTCGCCGGGCGCCCAGCGCATCATGGCCAGGGTGCTGCCGATCGGGCTGCTGAGCGTCAGCTCGCCCGCGCGCGGCGTGCCGCGCAACTCGAACAGGGCGGCGAAACTCTGCACGGGCTCGCTGTCGATGCGCAGCGACAGGCGGCCGCTCCAGACGGTCGCGGGCGGCGAATTCAGATCCAATGTGCCTGTACCACGCACCGGCTGTGCGCATCCAGCTATCAAAAATGTAGCAAAAACCGGCGTGGCAAGCACGAGGCGGCGGCGCCTCACGGCTTGACGCGCAGGCGCTTGAGCGTTTCCTGCAGGGTTTCGTTGTCGGCATCGGCCAGCGTGGCCTCCCGCCAGATGCCCGTGGCCCGCTCGCGCTGCCCGGTGGCCCACAGCACCTCGCCGAGGTGTGCGCCGATTTCCGGATCGGGCCGTTTCTTGTAGGCCTCCTCCAGCAGGCGCGTGGCTTCGGGGACGTTGCCGCG
>JAQGLP010000521.1 GCA_028292835.1 Variovorax sp. | reverse complement strand
TTGATGCTGCGGGTACGGTTGAGGTTTGAGTGAAACCACAAGATAGTCGATGCAGATCTAAAACGGCGATCCGCCCGGGAAATCCGGCGCGCGCCGCTCACGCAGCGACTTGATGCCTTCCTGCACATCGGGCCCGGAAAAGCCCATGAATTCGAGCGCCAGCGAGGCATCGAAGGTCGGCCCGGCCTGGCGCAGCCAGTTGTTGAGCGCGTACTTGGTGAAGCGCAGGGCACCCTGGCTGCCGGCGGCCAGCCGGTCGGCTACCTCGTAGGCGCGCGGCAGCAGCTCGGCCTCGTCGACCGCCAGCGACACCAGCCCGATGCGCTCCGCCTCCTCGCCGCTCACCGGTTCGCACAGCAGCAGGTGGTACTTGGCCTTGGCCATGCCGCACAGAAGCGGCCAGACGATGGCGGCATGGTCGCCCGCCGCCACGCCGAGGCGCGTGTGGCCGTCGACGATCTTGGCGGTCCGGCTGGCGATCGAGATGTCGGCCAGCAGTCCCGCCACCAGCCCGGCGCCCACCGCCGGCCCGTGCATCGCGCTGACGATGGGGGTGTCGCAGTTGACGAGGTTGTAGACCAGGTCGCGCGCCTCCTTCCAGACGCGCAGCCGGGTGGCGTGGTCGCGCGCCATGTCCTCGACCAGCGCCAGGTCGCCGCCGCCCGAGAAGCCCTGCCCCTCGCCGCGCAGCACGGCGCAGCGCACCGTGTCGTCGGCCGCCACGTCGCGCCAGACCTGCGCGAGTTCGCGGTGGCCGTCGTGGCCGGCGGTGGGCAGCTTGCCGTTGGCCGCGCGCATCTGGATGTCGAGCACCGCATCGTTCGCGCCGCGGCGCGTGATGGCGAGGGTCCGGTAATGGGAATAGTCCATGGTTGCTCCTGTTCTGCTATGGATCGGGTGGCTGCCGGCGTCGGCCCGGTGGCGCAGTATTGCGCCGCCGGCGCGGCCGCGCTCAAGGAAATCTCTGAGTGCCGGCGGTGGGCGCGCCCGCTACGATGCCGCGTCGGGTCCGCCCACCGCCGCGCCGCCGCGCCGGGCCATCCCGGCCTTCCTCCAAGGAGACATCCAGCATGCGACTTCGCACCTCTTCCCTCGCCTCGCTCGTCCGTCCCGCGCTGGCGGCCGTCGCCCTCGGCGCCGCGCTCGTCGCCCTCCCGGGCTGCGTCGGCGTGGCGCCGGTGGCGGGCCAGCGCCAGCTCATGCTGGTCGCCAACGACGAGAAGCAGAGCTGGGACGACGCCGGCCGCGCGCAGCTCGGCGCGCCGGGCCGCGACAGCGTGCAGGTGCTCGACATCGGCAGCGACCCGCTGGCGCCGCGCGCCCTCGGGTCGCTGCCCATCCCCAACACCATCGCCGGTCCGCCGACCAACCTGGCCATCACGCCCGACGAGCGGCTGGCGTTGGTCGCCAACTCGCTCAACGTGGTGGAAGAAGGCGGCGCGCGCAAGGCGGTGCCCGACAACCGGCTGTTCGTCATCGACCTGGCGGCCTCGCCGCCCAAGCTCCTCGACACGCTCGCCGTCGGCAACCAGCCCTCGGGCCTGTCGATCAACCGCGCCGGCACGCTGGCGCTGGTGGCCAACCGCGCCGACAACTCCATCAGCGTGCTGCGCATCGCGGGGCAGAAGGTGACGCTGATCGACACCGTGGCGATGGGCGAATCGGTGGCGCACGTGCGCTTCACGCCCGACGGGCGGCGCGCGCTGGCGGTCAAGTTCCCGAACCACAAGGTCGCGCTGCTCGACGTCGCGGGCGAGAAGGTCACCTACGACAACAAGCTCGACTTCGCCGCCGGCCTGTGGCCCTACAACGTCGACGTGACACCCGACGGCAAACTGGCGCTCACCGCCGACAACGGCAACGCCGGCGCGGCCGACGGCCAGGTCGACACGGTCAGCGTGATCGACCTGGAAGCGACGCCGCCGCGCGTCATCGACAAGGTGGTGGTTGGCGACGGGCCCGAGGGGCTGGCCGTGAGCCCGACCGGCCGGCTGGCGGTGGCGGTGCTGCTGCGCGGCAGCAATTCGGCAAAGGACGCATTCTTCTACCACCGCAACGGCTCGGTGGTGGCCCTCAAGATCGACGGCAAGAAAGTCACGCGCGGCAACGAGGTGGAGGTGCGCGGCCTGCCCGAAGGCGCGGTGTGGAGCGCCGACGGCCGCTACCTCTACGTCGGCAACTTCATCGACCAGGACATCACGATCCTGCGGGTGGAGGGCGACCGGCTGGTCGACACCGGCAAGTCGTTCGGGCTGGCCGGCCACCCGGCGGCGATGCGCGGGCGGCTGACGCATTGAGCCCTGCGGTGCCGGCAGGCCGGCGCGGTTCGTAAAATCGCGCCATGCCCCTTCCTGCCCCCCGCAATCCGCTGATGCTCCAGCGCGGCCTGGCCTGCATCGCCATCGGCGCCGCGGTGCTGCTCGCGCCCCTGTTCCTGAAGTCGCCGGTCTACCGCGACATGATCGGCGGCGCCCACCTGGTCGGCTGGTTCGCCGTGGTGCTGGGCGTCGCGCTGGTCGCGGTCGACCTGGTGCGGCGCGCCCAGGGCGAGAAGCGCCGATGAGGGCGCCGCAGCCGGTGCGCGTGGCCGACCGGCACCGCTTCGACACGCTCATCGACGCGCGCACGCCGGCCGAGTTCGCTATCGACCACATTCCCGGCGCCATCAACTGCCCGGTGCTCGACAACGAGGAGCGCCATATCGTCGGCACGCTCTACAAGCAGCAGGGCGCGTTCGAGGCGCGTCGCGTCGGCGGCGCCATGGTGGCCGCCAACCTGGCGCGCCATCTGCGCGAACGGTTCGCCGAGTGCCCGGTCGACTGGAAACCGGTGGTCTATTGCTGGCGCGGCGGGCTGCGCAGCGGGTCGATGGTCAACTGGTTGCGACTCGTGGGCTGGGACGCGCAGCAGCTGGCCGGCGGCTATAAAACCTACCGTCGACACGTGCTCGACCTGATCGAGGCCTCGTGTCCGGTGCTGCCGCTTCGCATCGTCTGCGGGGCCACCGGCAGCGCCAAGACGCGGGTGTTGCAGGCGCTTTCCGAACGCGGTGCGCAAGTGCTCGACCTCGAAGCCTGCGCCCGCCACAAGGGTTCGCTGCTCGGCGCCTT
>JAQGLP010000519.1 GCA_028292835.1 Variovorax sp. | reverse complement strand
TCGCGACCAACACCTCGTCGATCTCGATCACCAAGCTCGCCACCGCGACCGACCGCCCCGACCGCTTCATCGGCATGCACTTCTTCAACCCGGTGCCGATGATGGCGCTGGTCGAGATCATCCGGGGTTACCTGACCAGCGACGCCACGCACGACGCCGTCAAGGCGCTGGCCGTGAAGCTCGGCAAGTCGCCCATCACGGTGAAGAACGCGCCGGGCTTCGTGGTCAACCGCATCCTGGTGCCGATGATCAACGAGGCCTTCTTCGTGCTGGCCGAAGGCTTGGCCACCGCCGAGGACATCGACGCCGGCATGAAGCTCGGCTGCAACCAGCCGATCGGTCCGCTCGCCCTGGCCGACATGATCGGGCTCGACGTCTGCCTGGCGGTGATGGAGGTCTACCTGGAGCAGTTCGGCGACTCCAAGTACCGCCCCTGCCCGCTGCTGAAGGAAATGGTCGCGGCCGGCCAGCTCGGGCGCAAGACCGGGCGCGGGGTCTTTACCTACTAACCCCCGGGCTGCGCGCACTTCGTGTCGCTTCGCCACCCCCCTTGCAGGGGGCAACACGGGCGGCCCGGCAGAGCCGGTTCCACAGTGTTTCCCGCAAAAACCGAGGAGATCAAGCGATGACTGCCACGCCCACCACCCCACCGGCCGAAGGCTGCATCGACACCCGGGTGCTCGGCCATGTGCTGCTGATCGGCATCAACCGCCCGGCCAAGCGCAACGGCTGGACGCCGCCGATGTTCCGCCAGCTCGCCGAGGCGTACACGCGCCTCGACGACGACCCGGACCTGCGCGTGGGCGTGCTGCACGCCTTCGGCGACCACTTCACGGCGGGGCTGGACCTGCCGGCCGTCGCCGAGTACATGCGGCGCGGCGAGAAGGCCGTGCCCGAAGGCTTGGTCGAGCCGCACGACCTCGGGCTGCCCGGCTACCGGCGGCGCACCAAGCCGATGGTCGCGGCGGTCAAGGGCATCTGCTTCACGGTCGGCATCGAGCTGATGCTCGCCGCCGACATCGTGGTAGCCGCCGACGACTGCCGCTTCTCGCAGATGGAGGTGCAGCGCGGCATCATGGCCACCGGCGGCGCCACGCTGCGCATGGCCGAGCGCGCGGGCCTGGGCAACGCCCTGCTGCACCTGCTCACGGCCGACGAGTTCGGCAGCGCCGAGGCGCTGCGCCTGAATTTCGTGCAGAAGGTGGTGCCGGCCGGCCGGGAGCTCGACGAAGCGCTGGCGATCGCCGAGCGCATCGCGGCGCAGGCGCCGCTGGCGGTGGTGGCGACCCGGCTCAATGCGCTCAAGGCCATCGAGCAGGGCCCGATGGCCGCGATGGCGGAGTTCATCGAGACGCAGAAGCGCCTCGCGAACAGCGAGGATGCGGCCGAAGGGGTGCGCTCCTTCACGGAGCGGCGGCCGGCGCGGTTCAACGGCCGGTGAAGCCCGGCGAGCGCCTCAGGCGCTGTCGGCCCGCGGGCGCTGCGCTTCGGCGATTTGCTTGCGTCGGTGTTCGCCCTGGCGCTCGAGCATCCAGCCGGGGTACTCCGCGGGCAGGCGGCTGGTTTCGTCGAGCTGTTGGAGTTCGGCCGCGCTCAAGGCGACCTGCGTGGCCGCCAGGTTGTCGGCGAGCTGCTCGGCGCGCTTCGCCCCGACGATGACGCTGGTGACCTGCGGCTGGTGCAGCAGCCACGCCAGCGCGACCTGCGCCACCGACACGCCGTGCGCTTGCGCAATCGGACGCATGGCGTCGATGCAGTCGTAGGCCCGCTCCTTGTTGACCGGCGGGAAATCGAAGCTCGTGCGCCGGCTGCCCTCCTCGCCCTGTTGCTCGCGACCGTACTTGCCGCTCAGCAGGCCGCCCGCCAGCGGGCTCCACACCATCAGGCCCAGGCCTTCGCTGCGCAGCATCGGGATCAGTTCGCGCTCGAGGTCGCGGCCGGCCACCGTGTAGTAGGCCTGCAGGGATTCGAAGCGCGACAGGCCCAGCCGCTCGGCGATGCCCAGGGCTTTGACGATCTGCCACGCCGCCCAGTTGGAGACACCGACGTAGCGGACGTGGCCGTGGCGCACCAGCTGGTCCAGGGCACGGACCGTTTCCTCCAGGGGCGTGGCCGGATCGAAGCCATGCACCTGGTACAGGTCGATGTGGTCGAGCTGGAGCCGCTTCAGGCTGGCCTTGACGCCGTCCAGGATGTGGTGGCGCGACGTTCCACGCGCGTTCGGCCCCGTGCCGGTCTCGCCGAACACCTTGGTCGCGACGACCACGTTGTCGCGCGGGACTTTCAGGTTCTTCAGCGCCTGGCCGGTGATCTGCTCCGAAAGCCCGCCGGAGTAGACATCGGCGGTGTCGACGAAATTGATGCCGGCGTCGAACGCCTGGCCGAGCAACCGCTCGGCGTCGGCCTGCTGCAGGGCACCAATCTTGCTCCAGATGCCTTCGCCGCCTCCGAACGTCATGGTGCCCAGGCAAAGTTCGGACACGAAAAGGCCGGTGCGGCCGAGGGGATGGTGACGCATGGGATGAGAACTCCGTGGTCGATACGCGAGAACCGGCGCGAAACGCGCCGGGCAAGCGCATCAGCATAGGCGCACGGGAAGAATCCTGCAGGCGAAGCCAGGATGCCGAGGATCGATCCATTCAGATTGCACGCAATTCAATTGCGCACTACAATTTGACCGATGCGCACCGCCCGCTCCGCCGACGAATTGCTGCGACTCGACAACCAGCTGTGCTTTGCCGTCTATTCCACGTCGCTGGCCATGACGCGCCTGTACAAGCCCCTGCTCGACAAGCTCGGCCTCACCTACCCGCAGTATCTCGTGATGCTCGCGCTGTGGGAGCACGACGGGTCGATGGTGTCGGAACTGGGCGAGCGACTGTCGCTGGACTCGGGCACGCTCACGCCCCTGCTCAAGCGACTCGAGGCCCATGGCCACGTTTCGCGGCTGCGCGACGTGGCCGACGAGCGGCGCGTGCGCGTCACGCTCACGGCCGCGGGCCGCAAGCTCAAGGCGCGCGCGGCCGGCGTGCCGGGTTGCCTGCTGGCCGCGAGCCAGTGCTCCCTGGACGAGCTGGCCGGGCTCACGCGCCAGCTGCAGGCGCTGCGCGACCGCATGAAGGCGGCGGCCTGAGGCGCTCACGGTTTTCTCCGCCGCTTCCCTTTTTCGGGGAAGCATTTTTCTCAAATCCAACCCACACCCCAAGGAAATCACCATGGTCAAGAAGCTCGAAAAAGTCGTCTACACCGCCACCGCCCACACCACCGGCGGCCGCGAAGGCGCCTCCAAATCCGACGACGGCGCGCTCGACGTCAAGCTCTCCACGCCCAAGGTCATGGGCGGCGCCGGCGGCACCGGCACCAACCCCGAGCAGCTGTTCGCGGCAGGCTACTCGGCCTGCTTCATGGGCGCGATGAAGGCCGTCAGCGGCAAGGTCGGCGTCAAGGTGCCGGACGACGCGGCGATCGACTCGCACGTCTCCTTCGGTCCGATCGAGAACAACGCCTTCGGCATCGCCGTCAAGATGGACATCCGCCTGCCGGGCGTCGATGCCGACAGCGCGAAGAAGCTGGTCGATGCCGCGCACCATGTCTGCCCGTACTCGAACGCGACGCGCGACAACGTCGACGTGCAGCTCAACATCGTCTGAACGTAGCCCGGCGCATTGCATCGCGCCCTCCGAGCCGGCCTCGCGCCGGCTTTTTTACGCCCGCGCAACCCTTCGCGTCGCGCGAAGTGTTTCAACTGGCGCGGCCGCGCGCCTTGCTGCGCCAGGGCCCCTCCGCTAAGGTGGCGCGATGGGTACCACCACCGAACTGATCGTGCGCAAGACGCACCTGGCCACTGCCCGGCTGTGCCATGTCGCGCAGGGACCGCTCGCGGACAGGCAGGTTCGCGTGCGCATCGACCGTTTCGCGCTGACCGCCAACAACATCACCTACGCCGCCTTCGGCGAGGCGATGGACTACTGGCGCTTCTTTCCGACGGGCGACGAGGGCTGGGGCGTGATCCCGGCGTGGGGCTTCGGCAGCGTCACCGAATCGCGCCATCCCGAACTGGCACCGGGCGAGCGGCTCTACGGCTACTGGCCGATGGCCGACCACGCCGTGCTGGAGCCCGGGCGTGTCGGGCCCGACGGCTTCTCCGACGGCGCGGCGCACCGCAGCGAACTGCACGCGGTCTACAACCGCTACATGCGCTGCGCCGCCGATGCGTTCTACACGCCCGGCACCGAGGATCTGCAGGCCCTGCTGCGCCCGCTCTTCATCACCTCGTGGCTGATCGACGACTTCCTGGCGGACCAGGATTTCTTCGGTGCCGACACCGTGCTGCTGTCGAGCGCGTCGAGCAAGACAGCCTACGGCACCGCCTTCCAGCTGGCGCGACGCCCCGGCATCGAGGTGATCGGGCTGACCTCGGCCGGCAACAAGGCGTTCTGCGAAAGCCTGGGCTGCTACGGCCGCGTGGTGCGCTACGACGAGCTGGAGCAGATCGCGACCGACACGCGCGGCGTGTACGTCGATTTCGCCGGCAACGCGGGGCTGCGGCTGGCGGTGCACACGCGCCTGGTCGATCTGCGCT
>JAQGLP010000492.1 GCA_028292835.1 Variovorax sp. | reverse complement strand
AATGTCGGCAGCTCGGCATAGCCGCGCTGTCCCAGCCAGTGGATGTTGGGACGCTGCGGCAGCGTGGCCGGGTCGATCTTGACCACCGGCCCGACCATCACGACCTGCCAGTCGGCGCGCGCGTCGGCCAGCGCGGCGATCAGCGCCAGGTCGATGCGCTCGTCGATGACGCCGAAGAAGCCGAGCCGCGGGTGCGCGATGTGGCTCTGCGCCGGGTGGTCGGGTGCGTCGTCGCCGGCGGTTCGCTGCGCGCGCGAGAAATGAGCGGCATCGACGCTGCTCGGAAAGCAGTAAACGCGCTCGTGGCGCTCGCGCTTGGCCTCGTAGAGACTGCGCCCGCCGGTGAACACCAGGTCGGCGGCCTTGAACAGCGCGTTTTCGCGCTGCAACAGCTGGCGCGGCGCATTCTTGAAGGCGGCCAGCTCGTCCATGCAGTCATAGACGATGCCCTGGGGCGTGAGCTCGGCCGCCAGCGGCATGGCCATGGGCGTGTAGAACCAGAGCCAGTAGCGGTCGATGGATTGCGCGCTCAGGTATTCCGCCAGCAGGATGCGAAGCGCCGGAATGTGGTCGTCGTGGAAGCCGTGCGCATGGCCGGGCAAGTGCGGGCGCAGCACCTCCACCCCATCGATCGGCGCCAGCCGCTCCAGCGAGGCCTGTGCGGAGCCGGGCACCGGCTCTTCCACGAAGACCACCCGGAACTGCCGCGCCAGCCGGGTCAACAGCTGCTGGGGACGCTGATAGACGAAATCCCAGCGCAGATGGGAGAAAACGATGAGAGTGGGCATGGGAGTTCCTCGGTGAAAGGGTGGGAAGGGAACGGAGGCAGGAACGGGAGGAGCGCAGGGACAGGTGGAAAGAGAAGCGGAAAGCGACTTGGAGCAAGGGCCGGTACCCGGCGGTTCGGCCGCCAACCCGTCGGCAGGCGGCGGCTCGGCCGTCACTCCGCCGGTGCCGGGCGCGGGCAGCACGCGCTGCCAGTGGCGCAGACGCTCGGCATAGGGCATGTGCAGCACCCGTGTGGCCAGGGCGCCCGAAGGGTCCGGCACGTCCCAGAGGCCGCTGCGGTGCCAATGCGAGAGGTCTTCCCAGTCGGGCCGGTCGATCACCGGATACAGGCAGATGCCCTCCAGCGGGATGCCGCGCTGCTGGCAGCGCTGGGCTGCCTCGGCCACATGGTCGAGCCAGCGCGCCCGGCCTTCGCCCACGTGGCCGGTCTCGGCGATGAACAGGGGCCGGCCGTAGCGCCGCCAGACGTCACCCAGCAGATCGCTCGGGTCGCGCCGCCGGGGGTCGCCCAGGTGCCAGTGCAGCCGCTCGTTGGACGGGTGCTCCCACTGGTTGCTGTGGTAGTAGTTGATGCCCAGCACGTCGAGGTAGCGCGGTGCGCCGCCCAGCGCGGGCTCCAGCCGGCCGCACAGCATGTCCCAGGCCTGGAATTGCTGGGCCGACAGCTGCCGTGCCTCGTCGAGCTGCGTGTCGCAGGCACCCGGCGCCGCCGTGACGTGGATGACCGGATCGGTGTGCACGATGCGCGCCGCCGGGTCGACCGACCACAGCGCGTCGCATCCCTGCAGGGCGGCGCGCACCAGGTTGCACTTGAGTTCGAAGCCCCGCGCCGGCGAGTCGTCCCTGTACGGATGGATCAGCCGTGTGGCGCTGGCGGCCCAGCTCAGGAAGGAGATTTCATTGATGGGCTGCCAGAGCGGCGCCCCATCGGTCAGCGGCTTGAGGCAGCGTGCCACCTGCTCGCAGTACGCGGCAAAGCGCGTCGGGAAATCGGCGGCGAACAGGTCGACGCCGGCCGGCATCCCGTAGTGGCTCAGGGTCCAGACGACCTGGATGCCGTGGCGCCGGGCGGCCACCGCGTGCGCCTCGAGCCGGCGCAGGTCCAGGCCGTTGGCCGTGTGGCTGGCGCGCCAGCCGACGCTCTCGCGCACTGTGCGGATGCCGAACTCGGCCAGCAGCGCATAGTCATGATCAAGCAGATCCCAATGGCCATTGCTGCTGTTGAGCGAAAGCGGCTGTCCGTGGCTGTTGATATGATCCGCACCCTCGAAGCCCCCCATCCAGAAAGTCCGGAACAGGGAAGGTCCTTTGGACATACTGGAGGGATTCATGGGATTGGGATAGAAATAGGTGGAGGTTAGGCGTTTGCGAGTAGGCCGGCAGGCTGCCAGCGGCGTTGTAGGAAGCTTGGCAATTAATGTGCCCGTGTAAGTCTAAAGTTTCTTTTGGATCATTCGGCGCCGATACCGATACCGAGCCTGGCGTCGGCCAGCACCGGCAGGGGATTCCCTAGAATCGGGCGATGCCATCGCCAGACTTCCCTTCGTTTCGTGGCCAGCCGGCCATGCGCCTGACGCTGCCGGAGGGCGACAGCTGCACCGTCGCCCTGTATGGCGCGCAGGTCCTGTCCTGGATCACCGGCGACGGCGTCGAGCGGCTCTACACCAGCCCCCGGGCCGTGTTCGATGGCCATGCCGCCATTCGTGGCGGCACGCCCATCTGCTGGCCCCAGTTCAACCAGCGTGGCGCGCTCGCCAAGCACGGCTTCGCGCGCAACCTGCCCTGGGCGGTCGAATCGGCCGAGGCCGCTGCCGCCACGCTGGTGCTGCGCGACAGCGAGGCGACGCGCAGGGTCTGGCCGCACGTCTTTCGCCTGCGCCTGCGCGTGGCGCTGCGGCCACGCCAGCTGCGCATCGCGCTCGAGGTCCACAACAGCGACGCCGCGCCCTGGACCTTCGCGGCGGCGCTGCACACCTACCTGCGGGTCGACGACATCGCGCAGGCGCGGCTGGAAGGCCTGCGTGGCGCCAACCGCTGGGACGCGGTGCGCGACGACCGCCATGTCGAGGCCGCCGAGGCGCTGCGCTTCGACGGCGGCGAGTTCGACAGCGTCTATGCCGCGCCCGCGCAGCCGCTGCGGCTGGTCCAGCCCGCCACGACGCTGCAGATCGCCCAGAGCGCGAGCTGCACCGAAACCGTGGTGTGGAACCCGGGCGCGTCGCTCGCGGGGCGCCTGGCCGACCTGCCCGGCGACGGCTGGCGCCACATGCTGTGCGTCGAGGCGGCGCGCATCGACGAAAACGTGCTGCTGCAGCCCGGCGCCGACTGGCAGGGCTGGCAGCATCTGACGGTCCTCTGAACCTTCTTCTCGTTCCTGGAACCTCTCAATAATGCTTGCCAAACGAATCATCCCCTGCCTCGACGTGACGGGCGGGCGCGTCGTCAAAGGCATCAATTTCCTCGAACTGCGCGACGCCGGGGACCCGGTCGAGATCGCCGCGCGCTACAACGCCCAGGGCGCCGACGAGCTGACCTTCCTCGACATTACGGCCACCAGCGACGCGCGCGGCCTGATCCTGCCGATCATCGAGGCGGTGGCCT
>JAQGLP010000565.1 GCA_028292835.1 Variovorax sp. | reverse complement strand
CTCGACCAGCCCGTCGGTGTAGAGCAGCACGGTGCTCCCGGTGGCGAGCGACATCGACTGCTGGCGTCGCGCGACCGTCGAGTCGACGCCCACGAGCAGGTCCGCCCGTTCCGCGGCGAGCACGGAGACCGATCCAGCCGGGTCCAGGACCATGAGCGGCGGGTGCCCGGCACTGGCCCAGCACAGCCGGGTCCCCCCGTGGGGGACGCCGTCCCGGCCGGCACCGCCGTCGTCGGGACCCCCGGCGGACTCCAGACGGGCGATGGCCGCGGTCGCCAGGGCGTGCACCTGCAGCCCCTGCATGGCCCGGTCCAGGTCGCCGAGAACGTCGGCCGGACCGGCTCCGGGGCGGAAGGCGATGCCCCGCAGCAGCCCGCGCAGCTGGCCCATCGCCGCCGCCGCCACCGTGTCGTGCCCGACGACGTCGCCGATCACCAGCATGGTGGCGCCGTCGGGCTGGACGAACGCGTCGTACCAGTCACCGCCCACCTGGGCGGCGCGGACGGCGGGTGAGTAGCGGACGGCGATCTCGGCGTGCCCGGGCTGCACGGGCTCGGTGAGCAGGCTGCGCTGGAGCTCGGCGGCCATGCTCCGCTGCTGGTCGTAGAGCCGCACGTTGTCCAGCGCCAAGGCGGTCCGGTCGG
Source organism: Variovorax sp. (assembly GCA_028292835.1). Classification (GTDB taxonomy): domain Bacteria; phylum Pseudomonadota; class Gammaproteobacteria; order Burkholderiales; family Burkholderiaceae_C; genus Variovorax. The sequence continues at coordinate 1,939 of JAQGLP010000565.1, read as the reverse complement.
CCACCTCCCGCAGGGTGGCGACGTCCTCGGCGTCGGCGGCCGGCCGGTCGGCGCAGCGGTAGACGCTCAGCACCCCGACGATCCGGCCACGGGCGACGAGCGGGACCACCAGCGCAGTCCGAGGTGCCAGCTGCTCGAAGACCTCGCTGACCTCGCCGGGAGGGAGCAGCCGCCCCACGGCGTCGCCCACGTCGTCCACCGCCAGCACCTCGCCGGTGCGGAGCGCCGCCACGAGCGGCGCGGTGGGGGGCAGCGCGGCCAGCCGGAGCTCCGCGTAGCGCGCCGCGAGCGGGCGGGAGCCCTCCTCCCAGTGCGAGCTCGCCACGTCGACCAGTCGGCCGTTGTCCTCGACCAGGCTGCCGATCACCCAGTCGCCCAGCAGCGGCACCACCGCCTGCGCCAGCGTGCCGAGCAGCTCCGACGCCCGCCGCTGGCCACCCTCCAGGTTGGTCGACAACGTGGCGGTCACCTCGGCGATGAGCGACAGCCGTTCGGCGCTGCGGCGGGCCCGTTCCTCGGCCTCACGCCGTTCGGTGATCTCCAGGAAGTAGACCGACAGCCCCTCGGAGCTCGGCCAGACCCGCACCTCGTACCAGCTGTCCAGTGGCGGCGGGTAGTAGGCCTGGAACACCGTGGGCTCCCCGGAGGCCATCGACCCGCGGTACTCCCGCTCGAACACGCTGTCCAGCGCCGCCGGGAACAGTTCCCAGATGTCGCGGCCCAGGAGCTGGTCCCGGCCGCTGCCCAGCAGTTGCTCGGCCTCGGCGTTGACGTAGGTGAACGCCCAGTCCCGGCTCACGGAGAAGAACGCGGCCGGCATCGACTCGAGCACCCGGGCGACCTGGGCGTCGCCGTGCCGCGCCGCCGTGGTGTCGTAGGCGGCCCCCAGGAAGCGCGCCCGGACGCCGTCCTCACCGGCGACCACCCGCCCGCGGCTCTGCACCCAGCGGACCTCGCCGCTGGGCAGCACCACCCGGTACTCCTCGGCGAAACCGCCGCCGCCGTCGACGGCGACCTGCAGGGCGCCGGCCACCCGGTCGGCATCGTCGGGGTGGAGCCGGGCGACGAAGTCCTCGACGGTCCCCGACAGCCCGGCGCGGTCGTAACCGAAGAGCTCCACGAGCCGGTCGTCCCAGGTGAGCGACCCGTCGACGAGGTCCCAGTCGAAGCTGCCGATGCCCGCGGCGTCGATGGCCAGGCCCCAACGCAGCTGGCCGGCCTGGAACTCGGCCGTGACCGCGGAGAGCTCCAGCTCGGTGGCGACCGGCTCGGCGAGCTGGGTCAGCAGGGCGACCTCCGCGTCGGTCCAGACCCGCGGCTCGGGACCGAAGACGGCGAGGGCACCGACCACATGTGCGCCGCCCGCCGCGAACAGCGGAACGCCGAGGTAGGCGACGATCTGACCGGCGGCCACGACAGGCAGCTGTGCGCAGCGGGGGTCCATCCGGGCATCGGGGACCACCAGCGGCCGCCGGTCCTCCACGACCCGGGCACCCAGCGAGTCCGCCCGCGGGATCTCGGCCCCGACGGTTCCGGTGGACCAGCCGGTCGCGCCGGCCACGGTCTGGACGTCGTCCACCACGGAGACCCCGGCCGACGGCGCGCCCAGGAGCCGGGCGGTCAGCTCGGTCAGCCGCTGCAGGCCACGCGAGCCGATGGCGGAGGTCGCCAGCCGGTGGGCGGCGGCGATCCGGTCAGGGTCCAGCGGCGACATCGATCCGACCCCCGCTCCCCGCGGCCCCGGTCGGGGCGACCTCCAGCGACGTCACGGGCGTGATTCTGCCCGGCGGGGCCGCCGTTGCCGAGCCGAGGTGCCCAGAACCGGCCCGAAGCCGGTCCCGGGGTCGGCTCCCGGGGTCGGCTCCCGGGTCACTGCGGGAACGGTGGTGGAGCAGCCTGAGCGGGCGCCCACGGGCGGACCGGGCCGCAGAGTCTGCTG
>JAQGLP010000463.1 GCA_028292835.1 Variovorax sp. | reverse complement strand
CCCACCACACCCACGTACAAGGCCCAGTTGACCGCGGGGATGTAGATCTGCCCCGTGTCGCGCACGGAGGTGTGCAGGATCGTCAGGCGCGGCAGGAAGCCGAGCTGGATGGTCTGCTTGGTGGCCGAGAACGCCCCCGAAATCAGCGCCTGCGATGCGATCACGGTCGCGGCGGTGGCAAGCACCACCATGGGCACCAGGGCCCATTCAGGGGTCATCAGGTAGAACGGGTTCTCGACCGCCTTGGGATCGCGCAGCACCAGCGCGCCCTGGCCGAAGTAATTGATCGTCAAGGCCGGCATCACGAGGGCGAACCAAGCCAGCTGGATGGGCTTCTTGCCGAAGTGGCCCATGTCGGCATACAGCGCTTCGGCGCCCGTCACACACAGGAAAATCGCCCCGAGCGTAATGAAGGCCAACTTGTAATGGGACAGCATGAAGCTGATGCCATAGCCCGGCCAGACAGCCGCCAGCACGGACGGCTCCCGCAGGATCTGCGCCGCGCCGGTGGCGGAGATGGCCAGGAACCACACCACCGTGACGGGCCCGAAAAACCGCCCGATGTCCCCGGTGCCCCGGCGCTGCACCAGGAACAGGAGCGTGAGCACCACCAGCGAGATGGACACCACGTAGGGCTTGGCCGCCGGCGTGACGATCTCCAGGCCCTCCACCGCCGAGAGAACCGAGATGGCCGGGGTGATGATCCCGTCGCCGAAGAACAGCGCCACACCGAACACCCCCACCAGCAGCAGCCTCTCGCGCAGCCGTGCCCGCTCCTTGACCGATTGCGAGGCCAGCGCCAGCAGGGCCATGAGCCCGCCCTCGCCGTGGTTGTCGGCGCGCATGATGAGCGCCACGTACTTGATGGACACCACGACCATCAGCGTCCAGAAGAACATCGACAAGATGCCCAGGATGTTTTCGCGCGTGACCGGCACATGGCCCTGCGCAAACACTTCCTTGAACGCGTAGAGGACCGAAGTGCCGATGTCGCCGTACACGACTCCAATGGCGCCGAGCGTGAGCGTGGCGAGCGACGATTTGGCGTTTTTGCGCATGGGGTAATTCAGCGGAGTCGCTCGCTCAGTGGGTCGCCGATCGGCTGGAAGGAAACATGCGCCTTGTCTCGCGGGCGGTCAATCATAGATCTCGGCGTCCGGGTCGGTCGCTTCCAGCTCGTAGCTGGCCGCCACCATGGCGAGGCGCCCGATCACGCCGTACATGTAGAAGCGGTTGGGCGCGCTGGCGCCGGGCTTGGCGCCGGGCTGGGGCAGCTGCGCGCTCTCGGCAAAGGCCAGCGGCACGTAGCTGGCACCCGGCGCGTCCAGGCTCTCGTCGCTGCCGCGCCCGGCATGCACGCGGTAGAAGCCGCCGACCACGTAGCGGTCCAGGGTGTAGACCACCGGCTCGGCCACCCCGTCGTGCACGCGCTCGTTGGTCAGCACGCCCTCCTGCAGGATCAGCGCCGGGTGCGGCTGGCCGCTCAGCGCACTGGCCGTGCGGCCGCGCGCGGCGCGGGCGAGCGCCGCGAAGTCCCTGGCGTCGTGCACCGTCATGACCCCCAGGCCCGGCACGTTGTTGTCGGCCTTGACGATCACGAAGGGCTTCTCGTTGATGCCGTATTCCTTGTACTTGCGCCGCACCTTGGCCAGCAGGGCATCGACCTGGGCGGTCACGGCCTCGACGGCGTGCGCGTCGGCCAGATCGACCTCCTCGGCCTTCGAGTAGAGCGGGTTGATCAGCCAGGGGTCGATGCCCAGGAGCTTGCCAAAGCGCTTGGAGAGTTCCTCGTAGCTGTGGAAGTGGTTGCTCTTCCTGCGCACCGAGGCGCCCGCGTGCAGGGGCGGCAGCAGGTACTGCTCGTGGATGTCCTCCAGGATGCCCGGCGTGCCCGCGGCCAGGTCGTTGTTGAGCAGAATGGTGCAGGGGTCGAAGTTCTTCAGGCCCAGCCGGCGTTTGGTGCGCACCACCGGTTCGAGGGAGACGGTCTCGCCGTGCGGCAGCTCGATCTTCTTGGGCGACTTGAGCGCCGGGTCGATCGAGCCGATGCGCACGTTGAGCCCCGCCATCTGGAAAATGCGCTGCAGTTGCGCCACGTTGGCCAGGTAGAAGGTGTTGCGCGTGTGGTTCTGCGGGATCACCAGCAGGTTGCGCGCCTCGGGACAGATCTTCTCGATGGCGGCCTGTGCGGCCTGCACCGCCAGCGGCAGCATGTCGCGCGTGAGGTGGTTCCAGCCGCCCGGATAGAGGTTGGTGTCCACCGGGGCCAGCTTGAAGCCGGCATTGCGGATGTCGACCGCGCTGTAGAACGGCGGCGTGTGCTCCATCCACTCCAGCCGGAACCAGCGCTCGATGGCCGGCATCGAGTCCAGGATGCGCTGCTCGAGTTCGTTGATCGGACCGTGGAGGGCGGTTACGAGATGGGGAACCATGCGACGGCCTTGTAATTGAAGCTTCTGCCAGAAGCAGCAGCGGCATTGTAGGAAGGAAGGCTGACGCACTGGATGACAAGCCGCAACAGGGACGGACATCCCGCCAGTGTCTCCTTCGCGAAACACCGCGGGGCCGGCTTTGCCGGACCGCCGGTGTTGCCCCCTGCAGGGGAGTGGGCGGCTGCGCGCAGCGAGCAAGCCTGGGGGGCTAGCTCCGAACCTCTCCCTGTCCCAGCACCACGTACTTGAGCGAGGTGAGCCCCTCGATGCCGACCGGCCCGCGCGCATGGAATTTGTCGGTGCTGATGCCGATCTCGGCGCCCAGCCCGAACTCGAAGCCGTCGGCAAAGCGCGTGCTGGCGTTGACCATCACGCTGGCCGAATCGACCTCGCGCAGGAAACGCTGCGCGTTCATGTGGTCGCTGGTGAGGATGGCGTCGGTGTGGTGGCTGGAATAGCGGTTGATGTGTTCAAGTGCTTCGTCGATGCCGTCGACGACCTTGATGCTGATGATCGGCGCGAGGTATTCCTCGGACCAGTCCTGCTCGGTCGCGTCCACGACAAGCTCAGGCCGCACGGTTCGGGCGAGGATCGCCCGCGCCTGCACATCGCAGCGCATCTCGACGCCCTTGGCCGCATA
>JAQGLP010000456.1 GCA_028292835.1 Variovorax sp. | reverse complement strand
GGCAGGGGGTCGCGCTGGCCGCGGTCGCGCTGGCCGGCCTGGGCGCCGCGTGGGCGGTCTGGCGGGCCCGCTCGGGCACACTGCACTGGGACGGCCAGCATTGGTCTTTCGAGACGAACGGGCAGGGCATGAGCACGACGGATGCTTCGAGCGCGGCGGTCGCGCTCGACTTTCAGTCCTTTCTGCTGCTTCGGCTGGCGCAAGGGCGCCGTGTATCCTGGCTCTGGCTCGACCGCCGCGCCTGTCCCGAGCGCTGGCGGGACGTGCGTCGTGCCGTCCACGCGCGTGCGGCCTCCGATGCGTCCCTTGGCGCTCCACCGAAGGGCGCTGCCGCCGGTGCGGCCGGCCCTGCCCGATGAGCACGCCGTCCCCACCCCCGTCGGGTCCGCCCCTGCCGTCCGATGCCCTCGTGGGCATGGGGGCTGACGAGGCTTTCGCGGCCGAGGCCGCGCCGCGGCCCGGCGAGGTCGACTTCCAGTTGGTGCAGCGCACCGTGGCGGGCGACCAGAAGGCGTTCGAACTGCTGGTCATCAAGTACCAGCGCCGCATCGAGCGCCTGATCGGGCGCATGGTCCGCGACGTCGATCTGGTCGAGGACATCGCGCAGGAAACCTTCATCCGCGCCTACCGTGCGCTGCACCAGTTTCGCGGCGACGCCCAGTTCTACACCTGGCTCTACCGCATCGCCGTCAACACCGCCAAGAAGGCCTTGGTCGACATGAAGCGCGACCCGACCATCTCCGAGAGCGCGCTGCGCTTCTCTTCGGACGACGACGATGAAACTAAGCGCCCCGGAAACGAACCAACCACCGACGAGACCCCCGAGTCCATGCTGGCCGCCAGCGAGATTGCGGCCGCCGTGAACGCCGCGATGGAAGCCTTGCCCACGGAACTGCGGCAAGCCGTCACGCTGCGCGAGATCGAGGGCCTCAGCTACGAAGAGATTGCCGAGGTAATGAACTGCCCGATCGGCACGGTGCGCTCGCGGATCTTCCGTGCGCGCGAAGCGATTTCGGCAAGGGTCAAGCCTTTGCTCGACAACCAGTCCGGCAAGCGGTGGTAGGTAGGTAGGTAGGTGAACGACATGAAACAGACGATGACGATGTGTGAACAGGTTTCCGCCCTGGCGGACGGGCAACTCGACGACGCCGAGCTCGCGCGGTTGCTGGCGGCGGCAAGCCATGACGGTGAGGTGAGCGCCGCCTGGCACCGCTACCACCTGGTGGGGGATGTGCTGCGTGCGGGGCGACATGAACGCTGCACCGACACTTCGGCCTTCGTCTCGCGCCTGCAGCAACGTCTGGGCGCCGAGCGCTCCGCCATGGCCATGGCGTCGCCGCCGGCCATCCCCGACAGGGCACCGGTCGTCGGGCGTTCCGCGATGGAGCCCGCCAACGAGCCGGTCTTCCGCTGGAAGCTGGTGGCCGGGGCCGCTTCGCTGGCCGCGGTCGCGGCCATCGCCTGGAACTGGATCGGCAGCGACCCATCGGCTTCCGCGGGAGCCCAGCTTGCGCAGGCGCGCGGTCCTGCGGCGGTGCTTGCCGTATCGGCACTGCCCCCGCCCCCGTCGCCGTCCGTATCGACGGCCACGGCATCGCCGGAGTCCGATCCCGGCCAGGCGCAGGCCATGCTGCGCGATGCGCGTCTGGACGAGATGCTCGCGGCCCACCAGCAGGCGTCGGGTGGCTCGCAAATGCCCTCGGTCTTCCTGCGCAACGCCACGTTTGAAGGACCGTCGCGCTGAAGGCGCGCGTCATCCGTTGCCCGCCCATGACGGTTCCCATGGCTTTTCCACTGACCCGCGGGCTCGGCGCGGTGCTCGGTTTCCTGTTCGTTTTCACGCTTGCCGCCGCGCAGGCGCGCGCCGCGACTCCCGTCGCGAAACCGCCGGCCGAAGTGCCGCTGGCCGCGGACCCGCCCGCACCGGCCCGCGGCGTGATGGACTGGCTGCAACGGATGCAGGCGGCGTCGCGCGAGCGAAGCTATACCGGGACCTTCGTGGTCTCGGCCGCCGTGGGCGACCTGTCGAGTGCGCGCATCTGGCATGCCTGCGAGGGCAGCGTCCAGCTCGAGCGGATCGAGGCGCTCTCCGGACCGCCGCGCTCGACCTTCCGCCGCAACGACGAGATCCTCACCTTCCTGCCCGATGTCCACGTGGTCCGCAGCGAGAAGCGCGACAACCTTGCGTTTTTTCCGGGCCTGACCGGCGCGCCCGATTCGCAGGTGGGCGATTTCTATGACATGCGCCTGCCGGGGCGCGACCGCGTGGCCGGTTTCGAGGCCGATATCGTGCAGCTGGTGCCCCGGGACGGCCTGCGTTTCGGCTACCGCATCTGGAGCGAGCGGCGCACCGGACTGGTCGTCAAGCTGCAGACGACGGACGCCGCCGGCCGCGCGGTCGAGCAATCCGCGTTTTCCGAACTGCAGATCGACGTGCCGGTCAACACGGCCGCCTTGGCGCAGATGATGAAGCCGCCGCCGGACTACCGCGTCGAGTATTCGGAATTCGAACGCACCACGGCCGACGCCGAAGGTTGGGCGCTGAAGAAGCCCGTGCCGGGCTTCAGGCCGGTGAGCTGTTCCAGGCGCTCGATGGGGGCCGCGGCCAGCAGACGCACGGTGCAGTGGACGTTTTCGGACGGACTCGCATCGGTGTCGCTTTTTATCGAGCCCTATGACGAGCAGCGCGGCGCCGCCGAGAGGATGCAGTCGCTGGGCGCCACCCACATGCTGACGCGGCGCCTGCCCGAGCGCACCGGTCCCGGCTGGTGGCTGACGGTGGTGGGCGAAGTGCCGCCGCAGACGCTCGACGCATTTGCGCAGCAACTGGTTCGCACCCGCTAGGAGGGCCGGTCATGTGACACGCGGGCGTGTGCAGTCTGGCGCACTGAACCAAAATCACGTGCGCGATTTCGAATTGATGTATTTGGCGGTTGGACAATTGAAAGGTCGATGATGCCCAAGATCGAGTGGAAGCGGCTGCGCTCCTGCATGTTTGTGTGTGCGCTGGCCGTGCCGGTCACGGCGGTGCTGTTGCCGGTCAATGCGGCCGTGGCCCAGGTGCGCAGCCTGCCCGACTTCGCCGACCTGGCCGAGCAGGTCGGCCCGTCGGTGGTCAACATCCGCACCATCGAGCGGGTGGCGGCACGCGGCAACGACCCGCAGATGGACGAGGAAATGCAGGAATTCTTCCGGCGCTTCTTCGGCCAGCCCCTGCCGGACGCGCCGCGTTCGGGACCGGGGCCGGGAACGCGCCCCAACCGGCCGCAGGTGCCGCAAGAGGAGCAGCGTCCGCGCGGCGTCGGCTCCGGCTTCATCCTGACGGGCGATGGCTACGTGATGACCAATGCGCACGTGGTGGAGGATGCCTCCGAGGTGATGGTCACGCTGCCCGACAAGCGCGAGTTCAAGGCCCGCGTGGTCGGCTTCGACAAGCGCACCGACGTGGCCGTGCTCAAGATCGATGCCACCGGGCTGCCGGCCGTCAAGGTAGGCGACATCACCAAGCTGCGCGTGGGCGAATGGGTCATCGCCATCGGCTC
>JAQGLP010000408.1 GCA_028292835.1 Variovorax sp. | reverse complement strand
GCCATCGATTCCGGTGCGGCCCGCGCCAGGCTGGACGCGCTGGTGCGCGCCACGAACGCGGCCGCGGGCTGAGGCCCGCACGCGGCGGCGGCGCCTTGCCGCTCCGCGCGGCGAGGGCGATCATCACGGGGTGCCGCGTTTTCATTCCAATTCTTTCCAACGAGGGGCCAGCGGCCCAGACCGATGAGTGACATCCTTCAAGAAATCATGGCCGTCAAGCGCGACGAAGTGGCCGCCGCGCGGCAAAAGACGCCGCTCGCCGCGATCCGCCAGGACGCCGAGGGCCGCGTGCTGACGCGCGACTTCGAGGGCGCGCTGCGCGCGAAGATCGCGGCGGGCCAGGCGGCCGTCATCGCCGAGGTCAAGAAGGCCAGTCCGAGCAAGGGCGTGCTGCGCGCCGAGTTCATCCCGGCCGACATCGCGCAGAGCTACGCCGAGGGCAACGGCAAGGGCACCAGCGCGGCCTGCCTGTCGGTGCTCACGGACAAGCAGTTCTTCCAGGGCAGCATCGACTGCCTGAAGCAGGCGCGCGCCTCCTGCGGCCTGCCGGTGCTGCGCAAGGACTTCCTGGTCGACGCCTGGCAGGTCTACGAGTCGCGCGCCATCGGCGCCGACGCCATCCTGCTGATCGCAGCCTGCCTGGACGACGCGCAAATGCGGGACTTCGAGGCCATCGCGCGCGGGCTCGGCATGGCGGTGCTGGTCGAGGTGCACGACGCGGCCGAGCTGGAGCGCGCGCTCAGGCTCAGGACGCCGCTCATCGGCATCAACAACCGCAACCTGCACAGCTTCGAGACCTCGATCCAGACCACGCTCGACCTGCTGCCGGGCCTGCCGGCCGAGCGTCTCGCGGTGACCGAATCGGGCATCGCCACGCGCGAAGACGTGGCCACGCTGCGCGCCGCGGGCGTCAACGCCTTCTTGGTGGGCGAGGCCTTCATGCGCGCCGACGAGCCGGGCGATGCCCTGGCCGCGCTGTTTGGCGCGGCATGAAAGGCGCCACGCTCCCGCGCGGCCTTCTCCGTCGTGTCTGATTCCACCGCCTCTCCCGGCGCTGCGCCGCCCGCGCAGGTGCCGCTGTGGCGCCAGCTGCAGGAAGCCGCCGGCGCGCTGGCGCAAATCCGCGCTGGCACCTCGGGCACGGTGGCCTTCGCCGCCGTCGAGCCAGCGCTGCGCCCGGGCGTGCAGGCGCTCGGCTTCCAGGCGCTGCGCTGGCTGGGCCGCGCCGAGGCGCTGCGCCGCCAGCTCGCCAGACGTACCCCGCCGCCGGTCGCCGACGCGCTCCTGTGCACGGCGCTGGCGCTGGGCTGGAATCCGGAACTCTCGCCCTACGAGCCCTTCACGCTGGTCGACCAGGCGGTGGAAGCGGCCAAGCGCAACCCGGCCACGCGGGCGCAGGCCCCCTTCATCAACGCCTGCCTGCGCCGCTTCCTGCGCGAGCGCGAGGCGCTGGTGGCGGCCACCGACCCCGAGCCGGTGGCGCAGTGGAATCACCCGCGATGGTGGATCGAGCGGCTGCGCCACGACCATCCGCGCGACTGGCGGCGCGTGCTCGCGGCCGACAACGCGCAGCCGCCGATGACGCTGCGCGTCAATGTGAAAAAAGTTACCGTACCCCTCTACCAGCAGGCGTTGTCAGCGATCAATCTGGTAGCAAGTCGCGTCGGCGGGAGCGGCCTGCAGCTGGCCACGGCGAAACCGGTGCAGCAGCTGCCGGGCTTTGCCGAGGGCGAGTTCTCGGTGCAGGACGGCGCCGCCCAGCGTGCCGCGCCGCTGCTGCTGGAGGGACTGGCCCCCGGCTCGGTGGCGCAGCCGCTGCGCATCCTCGATGCCTGCGCGGCGCCCGGCGGCAAGACCGCGCACCTGCTCGAACTGACCGACCCCGCCTCGACCCGCGTCACCGCGCTCGAGGTCGATGCCGCGCGGGCGCGGCGCATCGACGAGACGCTGGCGCGCCTGGGCCTGCAGGCCGGCGTGGTGGTGGCCGACGCCGCGCGTCCGGCCGACTGGTGGGACGGTGTGCCGTTCGACGCCATCCTGCTTGACGCGCCGTGCACCGCCTCGGGCATCGCGCGGCGCCACCCGGACGTGCGCTGGCTGCGCCGCGAGAGCGACGTCGAGCAGCTCGCCCGGCTGCAGGCCGCGCTGCTGCAGGCCCTGTGGCCGCTGGTGCGCCCGGGCGGACGGCTGTTGTACTGCACCTGCTCGGTGTTCCGCGCCGAGGGCTCGCAGCAGATCGAGGCGTTCCTTGCGCGCCACACCGCGGCACGTCTGTTGCCCTCACCCGGCCATTTGCTGCCGCAAAGTGGGGCGTTCGCGCGCGGTCTCCCGGACAATCCCGACGGTGACCACGACGGCTTCTTCTACGCACTCCTCGAAAAAACCGCTGTCCGCTGACAGGCGCGCCGCGCTGCGCGCTGTCGCGGCCGGGCTGCTGGTCGCCGGCCTGGGCGGCGTGCCCGTGTCCGCACGGGCGGCCGAGGTGACCCAGCTGCACCTGGAGCGCGACGACGACAGCATCTACCTGAACGCCCTGGTGGACTTCGAGCTGCCGGCGCTGGTGGGCGAGGTGCTCGACAAGGGCATCGCGCTCTTCTTCGTGGCCGAGGCCGAGCTGTTTCGCGAACGCTGGTACTGGACCGACCGCAAGGTGGCGCAGGCCAGCCGCCACATGCGCCTGGCCTACCAGCCGCTGACGCGGCGCTGGCGGCTGAACGTCTCGCCGCAGCCCATCACCAACGCCCGGCTGGGGGTGGCGTTCAACCAGAACTTCGACGAACTGGCCGACGCGCTGGACGCCATCAAGCGCATCGGCCGGCTGCGCCTGGGCGACCTCGGCGAGATCGGCGACGACAACGCGCCGCATCCGGTGACCTTCCGCTTCCGGCTCGACGTGTCGCAGCTGCCGCGCCCGTTCCAGATCGGCGTGGTCGGCAACAACGACTGGAACATGGTGGCCGAGCGCAGCGCCCGGCTGCCGCTGGAGAAGGGGCCATGAGCCG
>JAQGLP010000407.1 GCA_028292835.1 Variovorax sp. | reverse complement strand
GGCTATGCGGCGCGCGACAAGCTCGCCGACATGGGCCATGGCGCCCGGTTGTTGATGCGGTTGCTGTGTTGCAGCGGCGCCAGCCTGCGGCGTTTTGGCCTGGTGCGCGACCAGCTTCATTTCCTCGGCAACTACTCGCTCTCGATCATCGCCGTCTCGGGTCTGTTCGTTGGCTTCGTGCTCGGCCTGCAGGGCTACTACACCCTGCAGCGCTACGGCTCCTCGGACGCGCTGGGCCTGCTGGTGGCGCTCGGGCTGGTGCGCGAGCTGGGCCCGGTGGTCAGCGCCCTGCTGTTCGCCGGGCGCGCCGGCACCGCGCTCACGGCCGAGATCGGCCTCATGAAGGCCGGCGAGCAGCTGAGCGCCATGGAGATGATGGCGGTCGATCCGGTACAACGCATCCTGGCGCCGCGCTTCTGGGCCGGCTTGATCGCCATGCCGCTGCTGGCGGCAGTGTTCAGCGCCGTCGGCATCATGGGCGGCTGGGTGGTCGGCGTGGTCATGCTGGGCCTTGATTCCGGCGCCTTCTGGGGCCAGATGCAGGCCGGCGTCGATGTCTGGCGCGATGTCGGCAATGGTGTCGTCAAGAGCCTGGTGTTCGGCCTGACGGTGACTTTCGTCGCGCTGCTGCAGGGCTACGAAGCGCAGCCCACGCCCGAAGGCGTCTCGCGCGCCACCACGCGCACCGTCGTGGTGGCCTCGCTCTCGGTGCTGGCGCTCGACTTCATGTTGACCGCGCTGATGTTCAGTATTTAGGAGAATTGCGCATGCAACGATCGCCTGTCGATGTCTGGGTTGGCCTGTTTGTCCTGATTGGCGGTGCCGCACTGCTGTTTCTGGCGCTGCAGTCGGCCAACCTGCTGAGTCTCAATTTCCAGTCGACCTACCCCGTGGTCGCGCGCTTCGACAACATCGGCGGGCTCAAGCCGCAGACCGCTGTCAAGAGCGCCGGCGTGGTGGTCGGGCGGGTCGAGTCGGTCACCTTCGACGACAAGAGCTTCCAGGCCCAGGTGACGCTCGCGCTGCAAAAGCGCTACCGCTTCCCGAAGGACAGCTCGCTTAAGATCCTCACCAGCGGCCTGCTGGGCGAGCAGTACATCGGCATCGAGCCCGGTGCCGACGAAAAAAACCTGCAGGCCGGAGATACCATCACCGCCACCCAGTCGGCGGTGGTCTTGGAGAACCTGATCAGCAAGTTCCTGTTCAGCAAAGCCGAGGAAGGCAGCGCGCCGCAAGCCCCCGCCACCAAACAATGAAAAAACCTTCGACTTTGCCGTTTGCTACAAAAAAAATAGCACACAGCGCCCGTTGGATGGGCGCCGTGGCCATTCTGGCCATTGCCTCGGGTTGCGCGACAGCGCCCGGCGGCAACCCGGCCGACCCGTTCGAGCCGTTCAACCGCAGCGTCTACCGCTTCAACGAAGGCGTCGACGAAGCGGTGTTGAAGCCGGCGGCGCAGGCCTATCGCAATGCCTTGCCGTTGCCGGTGCGCACGGGGGTCGGCAACTTCTTCGGCAACCTGGGCGATGTCTGGAACTTCGCCAACAGCGTGCTGCAGCTCAAGCTGCAAAACAGCGCCGAAACCTTCATGCGGCTCAACGTCAACACCTTCTTCGGGCTGGGCGGGGTGCTCGACATCGCCACCGAGGCGGGCATCGAGCGGCACAACGAGGACTTCGGCCAGACGCTCGGACGCTGGGGCGTGCCGGCCGGGCCGTACCTGATGCTGCCGCTGCTGGGCCCGTCCACGGTGCGCGACACCGCCGCGCTGCCGGTCGATCGCTGGGGCGATCCGCTGTTCAGCCTCGGCGACATCGGCGCGCGCAACTCGATGGTGGTGCTGCGCTTGATCGACGGTCGCGCCAGCTTCCTGCGCGCCGGCGATCTCCTGAACGACGTGGCGCTCGACAGGTACTCGTTCACCCGGGACGTCTGGCTGCAAAAGCGCCGCAGCGAGGTGCTCGACGGTCAGGACACCCCCGAGCCGGCCGAGTAAAGCGCGTGCAAAGACGCGCCGCGCGACGGGAACCCTGTCGCCGCGCGCCGTTCCCAAGACGTTCTGGTGGTATCTCGACCACTCACTTTCGAAGAAGGAATTTCAACATGATGAATCCGATGCTGTTGCAACGCCGAGTCCTGGGTCGTCTGGCGCTGTGCGCCGTGATGGTGCTGTCGGCCGGGGCGCTGGTGCGCCCGGCGCATGCCGCCGACGAAGCGCCCGATGCCCTGGTCAAACGCATCACGACCGACGTGCTGGAGACCATCAAGGCCGACACCTCGATCAAGACCGGCGACGTCAACAAGATCATGGCGCTGGTCGACACCAAGGTCATGCCCAATGTCGACTTCCAGCGCATGACGGCCTCGGCGGTCGGGCCGGCCTGGCGGCAGGCCACCCCCGAGCAAAAGAAGCGGCTGCAGGACGAGTTCAAGACGCTGCTGGTGCGCACCTATGCGGGCGCCCTCGACCAGGTGACCGACCAGAGCGTGGCGGTGCGGCCGCTCCGCGGCGCGGCCGACGACAAGGAAGTGCTGGTGCGCACCGAAGTCAAGGGCAACGGCGACCCGGTGCAGATCGACTACCGGCTCGAAAAGACGCCCGGGCAGGGCGCCGGCTGGAAGATCTACAACCTGAACGTGCTGGGCGTGTGGCTGGTCGATACCTACCGCAGCCAGTTCTCGCAGGAAATCAACAAGAACGGCATCGACGGCCTGATCACGGCGCTGGCTGCCCGCAACGGCAAGAACGCCGCAGGCACCAAGAGCTGAGGTGCCCGGCTTGTCCTTGCTCGCGCTGCCCGCGACCCTGACCCACGACGAGGCGCCCGCGTGCCTGCACCAGTTGCGCCAAGGCCTGGGCGCGCGGGCAACCTCGCCGGTGGTGGTCGATGCGGGTGCGCTGGCGCACTTCGATTCGTCGGCGCTGGCGGTGCTGCTCGAATGCCGCCGCGAAGCCGAACGTGCGGCCCGGGCCTTCTCGGTCCGGGGCCTGCCGCCCCGGCTGCGCGAGTTGGCCACGCTCTATGGCGTGGCCGGTCTGCTGCCGGAGGCTGCCACGCCTTGAGCAGGCGCAGCTCCGCGTGACCCTGCGGCCTCGA
>JAQGLP010000349.1 GCA_028292835.1 Variovorax sp. | reverse complement strand
TCTCCATCCCCGGCTGCGCGATCCCCGGACGCGTGTTCGTCGGGCAGCGCAAGGAGCCGTTCTACATCGCGGTCGGAAAGACCTTCGACCTGTTCAACCTCAACCCGCTGGGGCCGGAGACGGGCGGCAACAACAACGATCTCGAGGGCAAGAATGTCAGCACCCTCGCGCTGGAACTCCCGATCTCGTGCATCACGACGGCGTCTGACCCCGTCATCGGGGCTTACACCACGGCCAGTGTGCGGCAGGCGCGGCTCATCAACGGTGCGCCGGGCACGGGCCTGAACCGCGCATCGCTGGAGGGTGGACCCTGGGCGCAGGTGTCCCGGCTCGGCATGCCGCTGGTCAACGAGGTGGTGATCGGCATCGACGACAAGGACAAGTTCAACGCCTCCAAGCCCAAGGACGATGCCGCCAACTTCGCCGACTACGTGACCAATCCGGCGCTCCCGGCACTCATCGAGAAGCTCTTCCCCAGCGCCAAGGCGCCGACCAACTTCCCGCGGACCGATCTCTTGACCGTCTTTTTGAAAGGCATTCCCGGCCTGAACCAGCCGGCCAACGTGATGCCGGCCGAAATGCTGCGGCTGAACACTTCGATCGCGGTGACGGCGCCCGACAAGCAGAATCCGCTGGGCGTCGCGGGGGGTGACAATGCGGGCTTTCCGAACGGCCGGCGGCCCGCCGATGACGTGGTGGACCTCTCCTTGCGCGTTGCGATGGGTGCCCTGTGCGTGCTGACCGGCCCGACCGACAAGCTCCAGGTGGGATGCAAGCCCACCGACGCGCCCGCCGGTGGCTTGGCGCTGACCGACGGCGTCAGGAAGACCGCCGCCAACTACGGCACGACCTTTCCCTACCTGACGACGCCGCTGCCGGGCAACTTCAACCCGCCGCCGGCTGCCGGCACCACCTATCCGTAATCGGGAGATCCTCATGAACAAGCTCGGAATTTTCAGGATCCCGTTGCTGGCTGCCGTGCTGGCGGTCGCCGGATGCGGGGGCGGAGACAACAATAACAACGGCTTTGTATTCACCCCGACCGACAACGGACAGGGTCAGACCACGACGATTCCGGCCTCGGCGCTGGGCAGCGTGACCACCCTGATGGCCTACATGAAGGAGCTGGTCGCCTCGAACTCGGAGACGAGCGAGCCGGTCCAGCTCGGCGACGCCGTCCTGCCGGTCGACAACACGACCGAGGCCGCCGCCCTCTAGACGGCATCCGGTCTTCGTGGGGCCCTGGCTCGTGCATCGAGCCAGGGCCTTTTTCTTTGGCGGCACGGAGGGATGGCGGAGCAGGGTTTCGCCGCATGCGTCCTCCATGAATCCAGCTTGCTTGACTTCGCGTATCCGAGGCAAGGACTGCCGAAGGAGACAAGTTGAGCTATAAATTTCTTGAACGACTGGCGGACGGACCCATGCCGGCCACCGTGTGCGACCCGGACGAGGTGAACACGCTGCGCAGCTACCTGTCCGCGGGCCTCATCACAGCGGACATCCCGGCCGCAGCGCGGTGGGAGAGGCAGCTGGTGCAAGCACCGGCCCGCGTCCTGTCGATCACCCAGGAGGGCCAGAGAACGTTGCGGCGGCACAAGCACCGGGCCATGTGGGCAGTGGGGCATTGAGATCCGGTGCGCTGCGGCCAGCCGGCGCGGGCGCCAGCAATCAAGGCTCCGGCGCGATCGCTTCCGCATACTCGTAGAGCGCGCCCAGCACCTCCTGGCCACGCTCGTCCACGGTGTCCGCGAGTGTGTCGATCTCGGCGAAGAAGCGATCGACGTTGCGCGCGCCGCCCTCGCCTTCGAGCAGCCGCGCGGCGCGGTGCGCCTCCCAGCGGGCCGACTCCTCGGGCGACAGTGTCTCGGGGAAGTTGCGCGCCCGGTAGCGAAACAGCAGCTCGTGCAGTCGAGGATCGTCGAAGCCGGCGCGCGCATGCGCCAGCTCGGCGCCCGAAAGCCCGCGCAGCACGTCGAGCCGACGGCGGTCGGCGTCGCCCAGGAGCCCGCCGTACAGGTCCTCGTCCACGTCCACGTCCACATCGCCCGCAGCTTCGGCCGGGCGCTGGAACACCCGGGGCCAGATGGCGCTCATGTCGGGCAGCGCGGACGCCAACTCGGCGTGGCGCATCGCGCGGTCGAGATCGATACCCCAGCGCTCGGCCATGGCCGGCACCAGCGTCTTGAGCTGGCCCACGACCATCGGCGAGCGGTTCAGGTGGATCGACTTGATGGGCAGGCGCGTCACGCCCTCGGGCAGCTCGGCCGCGCGGGTAAAGAGGCGCAGCCGCAGTGTCTCCACGTCGAGCAGGGGCAGCTCGCTCGGATCGTGCGCCAGGTCCCAGGCGATGACCTCGTTCTTGTTGGTCGGATGGCTGGCCAGCGGCCACATCACGGCAAGGCAGCCGCGCTCCGGCGAGAACATGCCCGAGACGTGCAGGAACGGCTTGGCCATGGCGCTCGTCGCCGGCAGGCCGAGCTCGGCCGCGACCTGGCGCTTGTGGCGCAGGCGCAGCGCGAAGTCGAACAGCCGCGGCTGCTTCTGGCGCACCAGGCGCGCCAGCGCGATGGTGGCGCGCACGTCCGACAGCGCCTCGTGGGCCGCGTCGTGCGCCAGGCCGTTGGCGCGCGCCAGGTCTTCCAGCCGGAAGCTGGGCAGGCCGTCCTCGCGAGTGGGCCATTCGATGCCGTCGGGGCGCAGCGCATGGGTCAGGCGCACGACGTCGAGCAGGTCCCAGCGGCCGCATTCGTTGCGCCATTCGCGTCCATAGGGGTCGATCAGGTTGCGCCAGAACATGAAGCGCGTGAACTCGTCGTCGAAGCGGATCGTGTTGTAGCCCGCGCCGATGGTGCCGGGCTGCGAGAAGGCCTGCTCGATGCGGCGCGCGAACTCGTGCTCGGGCACGCCGCGCTGCAGGCACAACTGCGGCGTGATGCCTGTCACCACGCAGGATTCAGGGCTGGGCAGGAAGTCGGGCGCCGGCTGGCAGTAGAGCACCAGCGGCTCGCCGATCTCGTTGAGCTCGGCGTCGGTGCGAACGCCGGCGAACTGCGCCGGCCGGTCGCGCCGCGGATGGACCCCGAAGGTTTCGTAGTCGTGCCACAGGAAGGTGTATTCGGCCATGCGCGGAGCTTAAAGCAGAGGGGAAAAAAGGCGTGCCGTGGCATCCATCAACCGCTGCCAGAAATCCTGTCGGCGCTGGGCGCGCACCGGCGACGCCTTGCACAGGTCGGTTTCGAACTGGGCCGCCAGCGGCACCGCCAGCGCGTCCCCGTAGACCACCGCCATCACCTCGAAATTCAGGCGGAAGCTGCGGTTGTCGAAGTTCGCGGTGCCGATCATGGCGCAGTGGTCGTCGACCACCAGCGTCTTGGAGTGCAGCATGCGCGCCTTGTACTCCCACACCTTGACGCCGGCGGCGATCAGCTCGTCGTAGTAGGAGCGCGCGGCGGCGCTCACGATGCGGCTGTCGCTGCGCCGCGGCACCAGGAGGCGCACATCGACGCCGCGCAGCGCCGCGCCGGTGAGCGCCATCATCGCCGGCTCGCCGGGCACGAAATACGGGGTGGTCAGCCAGGCGCGATGGGTGGCCGACTGGATGGCCGACAGGTGCACCCGGTGGATGGCTTCGAGCTGGCTGTCGGGTCCGCTGGTCACGATCTGCACCGCGATGTCGCCCGGCGGCACGTTGGGCAGCAGGCGCGCCAGCGTCCGGTCGGCGTCCCGCGCCTTTTCTCCGCTGGCGTAGGTCCAGTCCTCCAGGAAGGTGGTCTGCAGCCAGCGCACCGCGCTGCCCTCGATGCGCACATGGACGTCGTGGTAGGCATCGGCGCGCGTGCGCTCGTCCTCCTCGTCGGTGATGTTGATGCCGCCGGTGAAGCCGACGCGGCCGTCGCACACCACGATCTTGCGGTGCGTGCGGTAGTTGGTCACCGGCCGCAGGCGCCGGCCGATGCGCGTGTCGTGGAACAGCGCGACCTTGACGCCCGCGGCAAACATCGGCGCCATGAACTTGCGCCCGATGCGCTTGGACCCCAGCGCATCGAGCAGCAGGCGCACGGCGACGCCCTGCTGCGCCTTTTCCACCAGCAGGTCGCGCAGTGCCGTGCCGATGCGGTCGGGTTCGAAGATGTAGTACTCGAGATGGACATGGTCGCGCGCCGCGCGGATCGCCTCGAAGATAGCGTCGAAGGTCGCCGCGCCGCCCGACAGCAGCCGCACTTCGGTCGCGCTCGACACCGGGATGCCGCACGTGGCCGTGGCAAGCTCGGCGATGTGGCGCAGCGCCGGCGGCGCGTTGTGCCTCGCATCGCGCAGGAGGGCCACGTCCTCGGCGGCATGCTCGCCGGCCCGGCTGCGCAGCCGCCTGATGCGCTGCTTCCTCAGGCGCTGCGGCCCGAGGAAGTAATAGACGACGAAGCCGACGAACGGCAGCAGCGCCAGCGCCAGGACCCAGCTCATCGTCGAGACCGGCGCGCGCTTTTGCATCACGATCCAGACCGACAGCACGGCAAGATAGCCGCTCCACGCCAGGGAAAGTCCGGTTCTCCACTCGGGGCTGATTTCGGGCAAGTACAAGGCGGGTGATCCAGTGGGTCGGTCAGAAAGGGGCGCTGCGCCCGGTGCACGGACGTTTCCAGCTACAAAAATAGTAGCAAAAAAAAGGCCGGCAGCGTGAATGCCACCGGCCTCTGGCGCTGCGTGCCTTGCGGCATCGCGCGTCGGGTTTGCGGATCAGCCCGTCGCGGCCTCCTCGGCCTCGGGCTTGGCCCGCCCTTCCTTCTTCGGCAGCGGCTGGATGTCGAGCAGCGGCTGGCCGGCCTCGTCGAGATCGACCGTGAGCCGTCCGCCTTCGGTCAGGCGGCCGAACAGCAGCTCGTCGGCCAGAGCGCGGCGGATCGTGTCCTGGATCAGGCGCTGCATCGGACGCGCGCCCATCAGCGGATCGAACCCCTTCTTCGCCAAGTGCTTGCGCAGGTTGTCGGTGAAGGTGACCTCCACCTTCTTCTCGGCAAGTTGCGTTTCGAGCTGCAGCAGGAACTTGTCGACCACGCGCAGGATGACGGTTTCGTCCAGCGCCTTGAAGCTCACCGTCGCATCCAGGCGATTGCGGAACTCGGGCGTGAACAGGCGCTTGATGTCGGCCATTTCGTCGCCCGCTTCGCGCGGATTCGTGAAACCGATCGTCGCCTTGTTCATCGTCTCGGCACCGGCATTCGTCGTCATGATGATGATGACGTTGCGGAAGTC
>JAQGLP010000316.1 GCA_028292835.1 Variovorax sp. | reverse complement strand
CCCATCGCGCCGATGAACAGGCAGATGCATATGACGGTGATCAGCATCCAGCCGGCCATGCCGGGGAATGCGAGCGTCGACAGCTGCGGCGCCTGGGAAAACACTTCGCCGTAGTTCAGCGAGCCGGTGTACGCGACGATCAAGCCGATGCCGAGGATGAAGCCGAAGTCGCCGACGCGATTGACGAGGAACGCCTTCATGTTGGCGAAGATGGCCGACGGCCGCGTGAACCAGAAGCCGATCAGCAGGTACGACACCAGCCCCACCGCTTCCCAGCCGAAGAACAGCTGCAGGAAGTTGTTGCTCATCACGAGCATCAGCATCGAGAACGTGAACAGCGAGATGTAGGCGAAGAAACGGTTGTAGCCGGCGTCTTCCTCCATGTAGCCGATGGTGTAGATGTGCACCATCAGCGACACGAAGGTCACGACGCACATCATCATGGCGGTCAGGCCGTCGACCAGGAAGCCGACCTCCATCCGGAGGCTGCCCACCGTCATCCATTCGTAGAGGGTGGCGTTGAAACGCGCACCGTCGACGACCACGCTTTGCAGCGTCATGACCGACAGGACAAAGGCGATCAGCACGCCCAGGATCGTCATCGAATGCGTGACGCGACGGCCGATGCGATCGCCGCCGAACCGGGTGCCGAACAGGCCCGCCACGGCAGCACCGGCCAGGGGCGCCAGCGGAACAGCCAGGAGCATGGAGGCGGAAAGGGTTGCGCTCATACGATTGTTTTTCTCAGTGGCTCCGTGGCACCACGCCACGCACGCGCAAACCCAGTGGCCGCCGCGGAACCGGCTTCGCCGGACCGCTGGCTGCGCCCCCTTGAGGGGGTTGGCGAAGCGACACGAAGTGCGCGAAGACTGGGGGTTTCATCCTTTTAACGAGTTGAGCTCATCGACACTGATGGTCGACTTGTTGCGGAACAACAGCACCAGCAAGGCCAGTCCGATGGCCGACTCCGCCGCCGCCACCGTCAGGATGAAGAACACGAAAACCTGTCCGTGCATGTCGCCCAGGTAGTGCGAGAACGCGACGAAATTCAGGTTGACCGCCAGCAGCATCAGTTCGACGCACATCAGCAGCACGATCAGGTTCTTGCGGTTCAGGAAAATACCCACCACCGCCAGCGCGAACAACATCGCGCCGAGCGTCAGGTAGTGCTCCAGGGTCAGGGTCATGGCTTTTTCTCCGCGGCGATCGCCTCGACGGGCGCCGGCGATGGCATGGGGGCGGCACGCGTGGGTTCCAACTTGACGATGCGCATGCGATCGCGCGCCTTCACATGGACCTGGTCGGACACCTCGACGAACTTGGTGTCCTTGCGATGCCGCAGCGTGAGCGCGATCGCCGCGATCATGGCCACCACCAGGATGACGGCAGCGATCTGCAGCGGATAGAGATACTGCGTGTACAGCAGCATCCCGAGCTCGCGTGTGTTGGAGTATTGCTGCCCCGCCACCGCCGGCGCGGCCGCCTGTGCGCTGGCCGCCATTCCGCGGAATCCGCCCATCAGGACGTAGGCCATTTCGAGCGCGATCACCACGCCGATCAGCGCGGCCAGCGGGAAATGTTTCCAGAAGCCCTGCCGCAGGCTGTCGATGTTGAGGTCGAGCATCATCACGACAAACAGGAACAGCACCATCACGGCGCCGAGGTACACCAGCACCAGCGTAATTGCCAGGAATTCGGCGCGCAGCAGCAGCCACACCGCCGATGCCTGCGAAAACGCCAGCATCAAATAGAGCACGGCGTGGACCGGATTGCGAGCGGTGATGACCCGAAAGGCCGCGAACAGCAGCACGGTCGAGAACAAATAGAAAAAGCCAGTCTGGACGTCCATGAATCGTTTTCTTTGAGGCGTCGGGCCGTTAGCGGTACTTCGCGTCGACGGCCCGGTTGGCCGCGATTTCTTTTTCGTAGCGATCGCCCACCGCCAGCAGCATGTCCTTGGTGAAGTAGAGATCGCCGCGCTTTTCGCCGTGGTATTCGAGGATGTGGGTCTCCACGATCGAGTCCACCGGACAGCTTTCCTCGCAGAAGCCGCAGAAGATGCACTTGGTCAAATCGACGTCGTAGCGGGTGGTACGGCGCGAGCCGTCGTCGCGCACTTCGGACTCGATGGTGATCGCCAGCGCCGGGCAGACCGCTTCGCACAGCTTGCAGGCGATGCAGCGCTCTTCCCCGTTTTCATAGCGGCGCAAAGCGTGCAGCCCGCGAAAACGCGGCGACAGAGGGGTCTTTTCCTCCGGAAACTGAACCGTCACCTTGCGGCTGAACGCATAGCGTCCGGTCAGCACCATGCCCTTGAACAACTCGACGAGCATGAAGCTCTTCAAGAAATCCCTGATCGAAAACGGCGAGGCCGCTACGGCTGACATTTTGTTTGCTCCGCTTATTTCCAGATGTTCCACGGCGTCTGCATCCAGCCGCCGACCACCAGCAGCCACACCAGCGTGACCGGAATGAAGATTTTCCAGCCCAGCCGCATGATCTGGTCGTAGCGGAAGCGCGGGAAGGTGCCACGAAACCAGATGAAGAGCGAGACCACGAAAAAGGTCTTGAGGCCCAGCCAGATCCAGCCCGGGATGAAGTCCAGGAAGCCGACCGGCGACAACCAGCCGCCCAGGAACATCAGCGCCGCGAGCACGGAGACCAGCCACATGCTGGCGTACTCGGCCAGGAAGAAGATCGCGAAGCCCATGCCCGAGTACTCGACCATGTGGCCCGCCACGATCTCGGCCTCGCCTTCCACCACGTCGAAGGGGTGGCGGTTTGTCTCGGCCACGCCCGAAATCACGTAGACCACGAAGATGGGCAGCAGCGGCAACCAGTTCCACGACAGCAAACCCAACCCCATGTCGCGGCCCATGCCCCTGCCCTGCGATGCCACCACGTCCCCCAGGTTGAGGCTGCCGGTCACCATGATGACCACCACGAAGCAAAAGCCCATGGCGATCTCATAGCTCACCATCTGCGCTGTGGCGCGCAAGGCGCCGAGAAAGGCGTACTTCGAGTTCGAGGCCCAGCCGGCAATGATGACCCCATAGACCTCGATCGAGGTGATGGCCATGATCAGCAGCAGGCCCGCGTTGACATTGGCCAGCACGGTTTCGGGACCGAAGGGAATGGCGACCCAGGCCGCCAGGGCCGGCATGATGGCCATGACCGGACCGAGACGAAACAGCCCCTGGCTGGCGGCGGACGGGCTGATGATTTCCTTGGTCAGCAGCTTGAGCGCGTCCGCGATCGGCTGCAGCAACCCGAACGGGCCGACCCGGTTGGGACCGTGCCGGACCTGGATCCAGCCCAGGAACTTGCGCTCCCACAGCGTCAGGTAGGCCACCGCACCCAGCAGCGGCAACAGCACCGCGACGATCTTGATGAGGCTCCAGATCACCGGCCAGGCGCCGGCGGTCCACCATCCGGCCTGGATCATGCCGAGCCCGAAACCGTGAATGGAATCGATCATGCGGGCACTCCCTCGAGCAGCCCGACGCTGCGCAGCCCGCCGGGCCCGTCGAACGTGGGCTTGGTGCGGGTGGCGGCACGGCCGCGCGCATCGGCGGTCAGCTGCAGCGAGGTAGCACGCCGCACGATGCTGTCGAGCTGGTAGATCGACGCCACCACCGGGACGCCACCGGCGGCCGCGGCGCTGTCCGGAGCCTGTGCACCCCGCGGCGCCGGCGCATTGCTCAGGCGCTCTGCCGCCACGTGCGTCGCGGCTGCGTCTTGCGCGCCACGCACCTGCGCCAGCACGTCCTGCGAAGACTCGAAGGCAAAGCCCGGCAGGCCCAGCATGTTGGCCAGCACCCGCAGCACCTTCCATGCGGGGCGCGTTTCGCCGCGCGGCTTGACGACCGCATGGAAGCCCTGCACGCGCCCCTCGGCGTTGACGAAAGTGCCTGACGTCTCGGTGTACGGAGAGATCGGCAGCAGCACGTCGCTGAATTCGAGATTGGCCCGGAACGGGCTCAGGGTCACGACCATGTCGGCCCGGGCCAGCGCGTCCTTCGCGGCACTGCCGGCTGCGGAGTCGAACTCGGGTTCGTTGTTGAGCAGCAGGACCGCCTTCAGGCCGCCCTGCAGCATCTGCCCGGCGTTCAGGCCGTCCAGTCCCGGCAGCGCGCCGGTCCACTGCGCGCCGACCGTGTTGGCCGCTTCGGTCAGGTAGCCCACGCTGGCGCCGGTCTGCTCGCCAATCCAGTGCGCCAGCGCCAGCAGCTCGGACGCCCGTGCATGGTGCGCCGCCGCGTTGCCCAGAAGGATCGCCTTGCGCTCGCCGCCGAGCAGCGAGCGG
>JAQGLP010000312.1 GCA_028292835.1 Variovorax sp. | reverse complement strand
CACGCGGGCGAGCCGGGACCGATCGCGGTGCAGATCGCCGGCACCGACGCGGCCATGATGGCCGACGCCGCGCGCTACAACATCGAGCGCGGCGCCCAGGTCATCGACATCAACATGGGCTGCCCGGCCAAGAAGGTCTGCAACAAGTGGGCCGGCTCGGCACTGATGCGCGACGAGCCGCTGGCGCTCGAGATCGTGCAGGCCGTGGTGGCCGCCGCGGCCCCGCACGGCGTGCCGGTCACGCTCAAGATGCGCACCGGCTGGAGCCAGGACCACCGCAACGCCGTCCGGCTGGCGCGCGACTTCGAGGCCGCCGGCGTGTGCATGCTCACGGTGCACGGGCGCACGCGCGAGCAGGGCTACAAGGGCCAGGCCGAGTACGACACCATCGCCGCCGTCAAGGCCGCGGTGCGCGTGCCGGTGGTGGCCAACGGCGACATCGCCACCCCCGAGAAGGCGCGCGACGTGCTGGCCGCGACCGGCGCCGACGCGGTGATGGTCGGCCGCGCGGCGCAGGGCCGGCCGTGGATTTTCCGCGAGATCGCGCACTTCCTGGCGACCGGCACGCACCTGGCGCCGCCGCGGGTGGCCGAGGTGCGCCAGTTGCTGCTCGACCATTTGCGGGAGCACCATGCGCTCTACGGCGAGTACAGCGGCGTGCGCACCGCGCGCAAGCACATCGGCTGGTACGTGCGCGCGCTGCCGGGCGGCGAGGCGTTTCGCGCCCGCATGAACGCCATCGAGGACTGCGCGCTGCAACTGCGCGCGGTCGCCGATTACTTCGACGCGCTGGCCTGCGAGCAGGAGCGCATGCCGGCGCACGACGCGGCCGGCGGCGCGTTCGGAGAAAACCCCGTTGCGCACTGAGAAAAAACAAGAAATAAGCGAAGCAAGAAAGCCGGCGCCGCAGCCGGCCCCCGAAGTCAAGGAAGAAGAGTAAGAAGCATGAGCAAGAAAAGTATCGAGGACTGTGTGCGCGCCAACCTGGAAGGCTATTTCCGCGACCTGTGCGGCACCGAGCCCGACGGCATGTACGACATGCTGGTGCGCGTGGTCGAGCGCCCGCTGCTGGACGTGGTGATGACGCGCGCCGAGGGCAACCAGTCGCGCGCCGCGCAGTGGCTGGGGCTCAACCGCAACACCCTGCGCAAGAAGCTGGTGGAGCACAAGCTCCTGAAATGACGTGTGGCGGGCCGTGAGGGCGCTGCGCGCCGCACCGCCGCCCTGGAACTGACAGGCGGCCGCGGGCACCGCCCCGGCCTTTGAACGACTCGCGCAAGACACCGCGCCCGCGCAGCGGCAGGTGCCGCCTCCAACCGATGAAAACCATGAACGCACTGATCTCCGTCTCCGACAAAACCGGCGTCCTCGAATTCGCCCGCGAACTGCACGCGCTGGGCATCCGGCTGCTGTCCACCGGTGGCACGGCCAGGTTGCTGGCCGACGCCGGCCTGCCCGTCACCGAGGTGGCCGACCACACGGGCTTCCCCGAGATGCTCGACGGCCGCGTGAAGACGCTGCACCCCACCATCCACGGCGGCCTGCTGGCGCGGCGCGACGTGCCGGCCCACATGGCGGCGCTGGCGGCGCACGGCATCGACACCATCGACCTGCTGGTGGTCAATCTCTACCCGTTCGAGGCCACCGTCGCCCAGCCCGGCTGCACGCTCGAGGACGCGATCGAGAACATCGACATCGGCGGCCCGGCGATGGTGCGCAGCGCCGCCAAGAACTGGAAGGACGTCGGCGTGCTGACCGACGCCGCCCAGTATCCGCAGGCGCTGGCCGAGCTGAAGACGGGCGGCAAACTGAGCGACAAGACGAAGTTCGCCTTCGCGGTCGCCGCCTTCAACCGCATCAGCGCCTACGACGCCGCCATCAGCGACTACCTCTCGGCCCGGCAGGACGACGGCACGCACGCGCTCTTTCCGGCGCAGAGCAATGGCCGCTTCGTCAAGCTGCAGGACCTGCGCTACGGCGAGAACCCGCACCAGCAGGCCGCGTTCTACCGCGACCTGCATCCGGCGCCCGGCTCGCTGGTCACCGCGAGGCAATTGCAGGGCAAGGAACTGAGCTACAACAACATCGCCGACGCCGACGCGGCGTGGGAATGCGTCAAGAGCTTCGAGGCGCCCGCCTGCGTCATCGTCAAGCATGCCAACCCGTGCGGCGTGGCCGTCGGCGCCGACGCGCTGGAGGCCTATGCCAAGGCCTTCAAGACCGACCCGACCTCGGCCTTCGGCGGCATCATCGCCTTCAACCGCCCGGTCGACGCGGCGGCCGCGCAGGCCGTCGCCAAACAGTTCGTCGAGGTGCTGATGGCGCCGGGCTACACGCCCGAGGCGCTGGACGTCTTCAAGGGCAAGGCCAACGTGCGCGTGCTGGAGATCGCGCTGCCGTCCGGAGGCGCGACCGACTGGGACAACGGCCGCAACGCGATCGACGTCAAGCGCATCGGCTCGGGCCTCTTGATGCAGACGGCCGACAACCGCGAGCTGGCCGCCCACGAACTCAAGGTGGTCAGCAAGAAGCAGCCGACGCCCGAGCAGCTGCAGGACCTGCTGTTCGCCTG
Source organism: Variovorax sp. (assembly GCA_028292835.1). Taxonomy (GTDB): domain Bacteria; phylum Pseudomonadota; class Gammaproteobacteria; order Burkholderiales; family Burkholderiaceae_C; genus Variovorax. Next base: position 2,244 of record JAQGLP010000312.1, on the reverse strand, counting down.
GAAGGTCGCCAAGTTCGTCAAGAGCAACGCCATCGTGTTCTGCGCGGGCGGCATGACGATGGGTGTGGGCGCCGGCCAGATGAGCCGGCTCGACTCGGCGCGCATCGCCAGCATCAAGGCGCAGCACGCCGGGCTCTCGCTCGCGGGCACGGCGGTGGCGAGCGACGCCTTCTTCCCGTTCCGCGACGGGCTCGACGTGGTGGTGGACGCCGGCGCGACCTGCGTGATCCAGCCCGGCGGCTCGATGCGCGACCAGGAGGTGATCGACGCGGCCGACGAGCGCGGCGTGGTGATGGTGCTGACGGGCGTGCGGCACTTCCGCCACTGAAATCGGTTCGCCGGACGGCGGGCGAGCCCCGAAATTCCCTCGCGCGGCATGCACGACGGGCCGATTCGCCGTAACCTTGCGGCCATGTCGGACCCGCCTGTGCCAGGCGGGGTCTTGCGGCCTGTCGCTGGAGGCGCAGCGGCGGCGGGCGGACAGCACCATGACTGTGTGTTCCCAGCACGACAGGAGCTCATCCCATGGACATCCGCAATCCCTCACCCCGCCTCTACAACGAGGACCTGGCGCCGGCCAGGGAGCGCCACTGGGGCGCCTTCAGCATCTTCAACGTCTGGACCTCCGACGTGCACAGCCTCTGGGGCTACTACCTGGCGGCCAGCCTGTTCCTGCTGTGCGGCACGTTCCTGAACTTCGTCGTCGCCATCGGCCTGGGCTCGCTCATCATCTTCGCGCTGATGAGCCTGGTCGGCTACGCGGGCGAGAAGACGGGGGTGCCCTACCCGGTGCTGGCGCGGGCGTCGTTCGGCGTCTGGGGCGCCAACCTGCCGGCGCTGGTGCGGGCCGTCGTCGCCTGCTTCTGGTACGGCGCGCAGACCGCCGCGGCCTCGGGCGCCATCGTCGCGCTGCTCACGCGCAGCGACGCGCTGCTGGCGTTCCACCAGAACACCCACCTGCTCGGCCACTCGGGCCTGGAGGTGATCTGCTACGTGGTGGTCTGGGCGCTGCAGCTGCTGATCATCCAGAACGGCATGGAGACCGTGCGTAAGTTCCAGGACTGGGCCGGTCCCGCCGTCTGGGTGGCGATGCTGATTCTGGCCGTCGGGCTGTGCATCAAGGCGGGGGGCTTCTCGTTCAGCCATGGCATTCCGCAGGCGCTGCTGCTGGACAAGACCAAGGACGCGGGCGTGAGTGGCGAGCCCGGCTCGTTCTGGGCCCTGATGGCGGTGGGTGCTACCTGGGTTACCTACTTCGCGGCGCTCTACCTGAACTTCTGCGACTTCTCGCGCTACGCGAAGGACAAGGCCGCCATCACCCGCGGCAACCTGTGGGGCCTGCCGGTCAACCTGCTACTGTTCTCGCTGGTGGCGGGCGTCACCACCATCGCGGCGTTCAACGTGTACGGCGAAGTCATGCTGCACCCCGAGCAGATCTCTGCCAAGTTCGACAGCTGGGCGCTGGCCGCGCTGGCCGCGCTGACCTTCGCGGTGGCCACGCTGGGCATCAACGTGGTGGCCAACTTCGTGTCGCCGGCCTTCGACTTCGCCAACGTGTTCCCGAGCCGCATCGACTTCAAGCGGGGCGGCTACATCGCCGCGGGCATCGCGCTCGTGCTCTACCCGTTCGCGCCGTGGGAAGGCAACGCCGCGCATTTCGTCAACGCCATCGGCGCGACGATGGGGCCGCTGCTGGGCATCATCCTGGTGGACTACTACCTGATCGCCAAGGGGCGCATCAACGTCGAGGCGCTCTACCACGAGCAGGGCGAGTACCGCTACGAGGGCGGCTGGAACGTGAACGCGCTGATTGCGGCCGCCTCCGGCGCCGTGTTCTCCAGCGTCCTGCCCAACGCGACGAACCTGCTGCCCGCGTGGTGGGGCACCTACGGGTGGTTCTTCGGCGTGGCGATCGGCGGTGGCGTGTATTTCGCCCTCGCCATGGCCCGGCCGCGTGCGTTGGGCATCGCGAACGCGAGGGCTTAGGCTGGGCGGCCGGTGCTGCCGCTGGCCACCTGCGCCGCAGTGCCAGGGCAGCCGCCGTCCGCTTCGCTATCTCTCGGTCAAAAGTGGCTTCGGCGCCCGCGGATGTTGCGCCTGTAGCTATTATTTCGATAGCGCCCTGAAAGTTTCGCGGGCGGCTTCAAGGGTTGCCCCGATGTCCTCGTCGCTGTGCGCGGCGCTGACGAAGCCGGCCTCGTAGAGCGCCGGCGCGATGTACACGCCGCGCCCCAGCAGGCCATG
>JAQGLP010000299.1 GCA_028292835.1 Variovorax sp. | reverse complement strand
GCAGCCAGGTGCCGATGTCGAGCTCGTTGGTGCGCATGTTGAGGATCGCGTCGTCGAGCTGGCGCGCCATGGCGAGCGGCCACCACGCGGCGCCGGCCGCCTCGATGGCGGCGATGTCGGCGGGCTGCGCGCCCGTCGGCGCCTTGACGGTGAAGGTCGCGGTACGGCGGGCGCGGTCGATCTCGACCGTGACGTGCTCGTAGCGCAGGCTGTCGGCGCCGTCCTCGCGTTCGAGGCGCGCCAGGGCCACGCCCCTGGCGCCGGCGGGGCGGTCGCTGCCCTCGGCGAGCCGGGTGGCGCGCTCCTGGACGGCGGCGGCGAACTGCGCCGGCTTGGCGACGGCGTCGACCAGCCGCCAATCCACGGCCCGCTGGCCACGCACGCCTTCGCTGGTGGTGCAGAAGATGTCGGCCAGGTCGTGGCGCACATGGCGCTTGTCGGTCACGCGGGTCAGGCCGCCGGTACCTGGCAACACACCCAGCAGCGGCACTTCCGGCAGCGACACGGCGGACGACCGGTCATCCACAAGCACGATGTCATCGCAGGCCAGCGCCAGCTCGTAGCCGCCGCCGGCGCAGGCGCCGTTGACGGCCGCGAGGAACTTGAGGCCCGAGTGCTTCGACGAGTCCTCGATGCCGTTGCGCGTTTCGTTGGTGAACTTGCAGAAGTTCACCTTCCAGGCATGGCCGGAAACGCCCAGCATGAAGATGTTGGCGCCCGAGCAGAAGATGCGGTCCTTGTCGCTCGTGACGACCACCGTGCGCACCTGCGGATGCTCGAAGCGCACGCGGTTGAGCGCGTCGGCGAGCTCGATGTCCACGCCCAGGTCGTAGCTGTTGAGCTTGAGCTTGTAGCCGGGGCGGATGCCGCCGTCCTCGGCGATGTCGAGCGACAGGCGGGCCACAGCCCCCTCGACAGCTAGCTTCCAGTGGCGGTATTGCGTCGGGTCGGTGCGGTAGTCGACGCGGGGAGCGGGCGAGGTGGCGGTGCCTGTCATGGGGAAGTCTCCTGGGCTGGGGCATCATGGAACAATAATGCATTTGGCGCAAGCCATGACATGCATCATGCTGCATGTTTTGCCGCGCGTCAATCCAGCCGGAACTTTCTTACAAATCAAGCGCCCGCTGACGCTCAGCCTTCCCGGCCCATGGCCTCCCGCACGGTATCGCGCAGCGCCTGAAAGCTCCGCGCCAGGTTCTGGCCACTGGTATCGACGCTCAGGTCGGCCTTGGAATAGAAGGCCGCGCGGCCGCTCAGGATGCGGCGCAGGTCGTCCATCGCCTCCCGACTGGCGGCCATCGGGCGCGTGTCGCCTTGTGCGACGACGCGGCCCATGTGCTCCTCGGGCGCCGCCTTCAGCCAGACGGTGGTGCAGTGCGCGAGCAACTGGTTGAAGGTGGCCGGGTCCGACACGATGCCGCCCGGCGTGGCGATCACCACCTCGCCATGGATCTGCACCGCCTCCTCCAGGGCGCGGCGCTCGTAGCGGCGGTAGGCGTTGGTGCCGTAGAGATCGTGGATCTCGCGCACGCTGCAGCCCGCGAACTTCTCGACCTCGCGGCTCAGCTCGACGAAGGGCACGTCGAGGTCGTCCGCCAGCATCTGGCCGAGCGTGGATTTGCCCGCGCCGCGCAGCCCCACGAGCGCGATCCGCCGGCTGCGGGCCGGGTCGCTGGCGGCGGTGCCGAGCAGCTCGCCGAGCGCGATGCGCACGCGCCGCAGGTCGGCCTCGCCCTGGCGCTCCAGCAACTCGCGGATCAGCAGCCACTCGGGCGAGCTGGTGGTCACGTCGCCGACCAGCTCGGCCAGCGAACACTGCAGGGCGGCCGCCACCTGCTGCAGCACCAGGATCGAGGCGTTGCCGATGCCGTACTCGAGGTTGGCCAGGTGGCGCTCGGAGACGTTCGCCGCCTGCGCGACCGCCTTGCGCGTGAGGCCGCGGCGCGCGCGCAGGTTGCGCACGCGCTCGCCCAGCGCCACCAGCAGGGGGTTCTTGACTTCCTCGGCCGGCAAGGTCGCCTCGGAGGACGCGGCCAGCACCGCGTCGTCGGTTCGCTCGTTCATCACACTCCCGTGCTCCTCGAAATGACGTGCTCAGGGTAAACCCCGTTCATGCACTATATTGCTTGACAGTCTTTATGACGATGCCTATGGTTCATCTACAGGCAAGATACTGCACACCGCCGATTGCCGCAAGTTCGTACCTTACCCACCAAGCACTTTCCATGACCCAGCCCGTCTTCCACCAGCTCGTCGCCGACCTGACGGCGCAGCTCGCCGGCCGTCCGCTCGACGACGCCCTCGAGCGCTGGCTCAACGCCACCCACGGCGCCGGCAGCGCCCCCTTCGAGCGCCTGAAGCAGGCCTGCATCGACGGCGTGGCCGAGGGCTGGCTGTGCGAGCGCGAGGGCGGCGGCATCCGCTACGGCCGGGTCTTCAAGGCCGAGGACGCCTTGCACCGATTCTCGGTCGATGTGGTCGACATGCGCGACATCGCCGGGCCGCACCACGCGCACCCCGGTGGCGAGATCGATTTGATCATGCCGATCGAGGGCGACGCCACCTTCGATGGCCGGCCGGCCGGCTGGTGCGTCTACCCGCCCGGTACCGCCCACCACCCCACCGTCGCCGGGGGCCGGGCCCTGGTGCTCTACCTGCTGCCCGAGGGGCAGATCCGGTTCACCAGATGAGGCACACCCCCAGGCTGCGCGCACTTCGTGTCGCTTCGCCCACCCCCCTTGCAGGGGGCAACACCGGCGGTCCGGCGAAGCCGGTCCCGCGGTGTTTCTCGAATGAATTTTTGGAAGCAATGACATGACTGAACTTCTCTCCAATTACGTCGCCGGCCGCTGGCAGGCCGGCAGCGGCGCCGGCACCCCGCTGTTCGACCCGGTACTGGGCACCGAGCTGGCGCGCGTCGACGCAAGCGGGCTCGACCTGCGGGAAGCCTTCCGCTTCGCCCGCGAGACCGGCGGCGGCGCGTTGCGCGCCCTGACCTACAGGCAGCGCGCCGGGCTGCTCGCGGCCATCGTCCAGGTGCTGCAGGCCAGGCGCGACAGCTACTACGCAATCGCCACCGCCAACTCCGGCACGGTGAAGAACGATTCGGCGGTCGATATCGACGGCGCGATCTTCACACTCGGCCAGTACGCCAAATGGGGCGACGCGCTGGGCGACGTGCGCGTGCTGCGCGACGGCGATGCGGCCCGGCTCGGCAAGGAGCCGGTGTTCCAGTCGCAGCACATCCAGGTGCCGACGCACGGCGTGGCGCTCTTCATCAACGCCTTCAACTTCCCCTCCTGGGGCCTGTGGGAGAAGGCCGCGCCGGCGCTGCTCTCGGGCGTGCCGGTGATCGTCAAGCCCGCCACCGCCACCGCCTGGCTCACGCAGCGCATGGTGCGCGATGTGGTCGAGGCGGGCGTGCTGCCGGCCGGCGCGCTGTCGGTGGTCTGCGGCAGTTCCAACGGGCTGATGGACCGGCTCGAAGCCTTCGACGTGGTGTCCTTCACCGGCTCGGCCGCGACGGGCGCCCTGATCCGCTCGCACGCCGCCGTGGCGCAGCACTCGGTGCGCGCCAACATCGAGGCCGACAGCCTGAACGCCGCGCTGCTGCTGCCCGAGGCCGCGCCGGGCAGCGACGCCTTCAACCTGCTGGTGCGCGAGGTGGTGCGCGAGATGACGGTCAAGGCGGGCCAGAAATGCACGGCGATCCGCCGCATCCTGGTGCCCGCCGCGCTCTACGACGCCGCGGCCGAGGCCATTGGCGCCAAGCTGGCGGGCGTCACGGTCGGCAACCCGCGCAACGAGGCGGTCCGCATGGGCTCGCTGGTGAGCCGCGCGCAGCTGAACGCGGTGCGCGAGGGGCTGGATGTGCTCAAGGCGCAGGCGGACGTGCTGCACGACGGCAGCCGGCAGGCGCTGGTCGACGCCGACCCGGCCATCGCCGCCTGCATCGGCCCGGTGCTGCTGGGGGCGCG
>JAQGLP010000276.1 GCA_028292835.1 Variovorax sp. | reverse complement strand
CATGGCGAAGGTCGACATGACCATGCAGGACCCGCAGTGCGTGCTGCAGGTCATGAAGCGGCACTATGCGCGCTACACGCCCGAGCTGGTCAGCCGCATCACGGGCACCCCCCAGGACAAGTTCCTGAAGGTGTGCGAGTACATCGCGAGCACCAGCACCCGCGACCGCACGATGACGGTGATGTACGCGCTCGGCTGGACCCAGCACAGCCAGGGCTCCCAGATGATCCGCACCGCGGCCATCATGCAGCTGCTGCTGGGCAACATCGGCGTGCCCGGCGGCGGCATGAACGCGCTGCGCGGCCACAGCAACATCCAGGGCCTGATGGACCTGGGGCTGCTGTCGAATTCGCTGACCGGCTACATGTCGCTGGCGCGCGACTCCGAGCAGACTCTGGAGGACTACTACAAGCCCCGCGCGGTCCAGCCGCTGCGCCCCAAGCAGATGAGCTACTGGCAGAACTACTCCAAGTTCTTCGTCAGCATGCAAAAGGCCTGGTGGGGCAGCGCCGCCACGGCCGAGAACCAGTGGGCGTTCCATTACCTGCCCAAGATCGACAAGCTCTACGACGTGCTGCAGGCCTTCGAGCTGATGAACCAGGGCAGGATCAATGGCTACATCTGCCAGGGGTTCAACCCGGTGGGCTCCTTCCCCGACAAGAAGAAGATCGTCGACTCGCTCTCCAAGCTCAAGTTCCTGGTCATCATCGATCCGCTGGTGACCGAAACCAGCGAGTTCTGGCGCAACTTCGGCGAGTTCAACGACGTGCGGACCGCCGACATCCAGACGACCGTGTTCCGGCTGCCCTCGACCTGCTTCGCCGAGGAGGAAGGCTCGCTCACCAACTCCAACCGCTGGCTGCAGTGGCACTGGAAAGGCGCCGAGCCCCCGGGCGAGGCCAAGGGCGACATCGAGATCGTGGCGGGCATCTTCAACCGCATCCGCGCGGCCTACGCCAAGGAGGGTGGCGCCTTCCCCGATCCGATCGTCAACCTGAGCTGGCCCTACAAGATTCCGGACGCCCCCTCCCCGGAGGAGCTGGCGATGGAATACAACGGCAAGGCGCTGGCCGACCTGCGAGACCCGAAGGACCCCTCCAAGCTGCTGGCCAAGGCCGGCGAGCAGCTCTCCGGCTTCGGGCTGCTGCGCGACGACGGCAGCACCGCCTCGGGCTGCTGGATCTACAGCGGCGCCTGGACCGCGGCCGGCAACCAGATGGCGCGGCGCGACAACGCCGACCCCTACGGCATCGGCCAGGCCCTGAACTGGACCTGGGCCTGGCCGGCAAACCGGCGCATCCTCTACAACGGCGCCTCGACCGATCCGGCCACCGGCAAGTCGTGGAGCGCGCGCCGCAGCCTGGTGACATGGAACGGGACCCAGTGGAGCGGCGCCGACGTGCCCGACATCCGCCCCGACGCCAACCCGACGGAAGCCGACGCAGTGCGCCCCTTCATCATGACGGCCGAGGGGGTGGCACGGCTGTTCGCGCCCACCGGCATGGCCGAGGGACCGCTGCCGGAGCACTACGAGCCCTTCGAGTCGCCGCTGGTCAACAACCTGATGCACCCGGGCAACGACAAGGCCCGCGCCAATCCTGCCGCGCGCATCTTCAAGGGCGACCTGGAGCGTCTGGGCGTGCCCAAGGACTTCCCCTATGTGGCAACCAGCTACCGCCTGACCGAGCACTTCCACTACTGGACCAAGCACGTGCGGACCTCCGCCATCATCCAGCCGCAGCAGTTCGTCGAGATCGGCGAGGAGCTGGCCCGGGAGAAGGGCATCGCCAACGGCTCCATGGTCAAGGTCAGCAGCAAGCGCGGCTTCATCAAGGCCGTGGCCCTGGTCACCAAGCGCATCCAGGCGCTGCAGGTCGACGGCCGCACTGTGCACACCGTCGGCCTGCCCAACCACTGGGGGTTCGTCGGCCTCACCAAGCCGGGCTACCTCGTGAACACGCTGACGCCCTTCGTGGGCGACGCCAACACGCAGACGCCCGAGTTCAAGTCCTTCACGGTCAACATCGAAAGCGCCTGACGATGTCCTCCCTCCAGTCCCTCGACATCGCCCTGCGCTCGGCGACCACCACTGCTCCGCCGCAGATCCGCAAGGAGCTTCAGGTCGCCAAGCTGATCGACGTGTCCACCTGCATCGGCTGCAAGGCCTGCCAGGTCGCGTGCATGCAATGGAACGACCTGCGCGACGAGGTCGGCACCACGCACGGCACCTACGACAACCCGAACGACCTGACGCCCGACTCCTGGACCGTGATGCGTTTCTCCGAGGTCGAGCCGGAGGCCAACAAGCTCGAGTGGCTGATCCGCAAGGACGGCTGCATGCATTGCGAGGACCCGGGCTGCCTGAAGTCCTGCCCCGCGCCCGGCGCCATCGTCAAGTACAAGAACGGCATCGTCGACTTCATCAGCGAGCACTGCATCGGCTGCGGCTACTGCGTCACGGGCTGCCCGTTCGACGTGCCGCGCCTGAGCAAGCTGGACAACAGGGCCTACAAGTGCTCGCTGTGCTCGGACCGGGTTGCCGTCGGCCTGGAGCCGGCCTGCATCAAGGCCTGCCCGACCGGCGCGCTCCACTTCGGCACCAAGGAGGCCATGCACGAGTACGCGGCCGAACGCCTGGTCGACCTGAAGGAGCGCGGCTACGCCAATGCCGGCGTCTACGATCCGCCCGGCGTCGGCGGCACCCACGTGATGTACGTGCTGCAGCACGCCGACCGGCCGGAACTCTACAGCGGGCTCGCCAAGGACCCGCATATCAGCCCGCTGGTGTCGCTCTGGAAGGGCGTTGCCAAACCCCTGGCGGTGTTCGCCATGGTCGGCGCCGCCGTGGGCAGCTTCTTCCACTACATGAAGGTGGGACCGATCGAGCCCAAGGGCGACGCCGCCGCGCCGGGCCAGGACGACGGCAATGCCGTGATCGTGGAAGAACCGCCGCCGGACGGCCGGCCCGGCCTGCACGCGCCGGACCCGGCGGCGCGCCCATTGCCCCACCAGCCCCCCCAGCCCCCTCTGTGAGGAGATTGCGCCATGACCACCCGGTACCTGCGCCGCTACGGCGACGCCACCCGCATGAACCACTGGTTCGTGGTGCTGATGTTCCTGGCCGCCGCCCTCTCGGGCCTGCCGCTCCTCCATCCCAGCCTGTATTTCTTCTCGAATGTGGCGGGGGGCGGGTCCTGGGCGCGCATCCTGCACCCCTATATGGGCGTGCTGATGGTCCTGGGTTTCACGCTCATGTTCTTCACGATGTGGCGCGACAACCTGCTCAACGCGGACGATGGCCGCTGGATGGCCAACGCGTCGCGCATGCTCAAGGGCGACAAGTCGAACATGCCGCCCATCGGCAAGTACAACGCAGGCCAGAAAATCGTTTTCTGGATGTTCGGCCTGAGCCTGCTGCTGCTGTTCGTCAGCGGCTTCGTGTTCTGGCGCCCCTGGTTCGTCGGCTTCTTCCCGATCCTGCTGCGGCGCATCGCGGTGGTGGTGCATGCGGCGTCGGCCGTGGTGCTGGTGCTGTCGGTCATCGTCCACGTCTACGCGGCCCTGTGGATCAAGGGCACGATGCGCGCCATGACGCGCGGCACCGTCACCGAGAACTGGGCCCGCTTCAATCACCCCCTGTGGCATCGCAAGATGACGGGCGGGGAATAATCGCCACGCAATGACCAGCCCCACGGGAACTCCTCCGCCCCCCCGAACCACCCGCGTTCTCGAACCCGAACAGATTGCGATGGAGGCCGGGCGGCAGATGCCGTTCCTGCGCCTGCCCGAGCGCGCGAGCGTGTTCGCCGACCGGGCGCTGCGGCTGCGCCAGTTGGCGGCCTCGCACCCGATGCGCGACTACCTGCTGTTCATCGCCGACCTGTCCGGTGCGCAGCACCGGGTGCTGCAGGACTGCGCGCCCGTGGCGCTGCCCGAAGCCGCCGCCTGCCGCACTGCGGCGAGCGGCCTGGTGCCGCCGCTGCCTGCCTTCGGCTGGCCGCGCGACCCGGGCTGGCGCGACGGTCTGCGCCGC
>JAQGLP010000256.1 GCA_028292835.1 Variovorax sp. | reverse complement strand
GGCAGGTCGCACACGTCGGTGATGCGGCGCACGTCGACCAGCACGTCGTCCAGCGTGTTGATGCCCAGGTCGGGCAGGCCCAGCGACCCCGCCGCAACGCCGCCGCCCGACAGGTAGATCGCACGGTAGCCCGCACGCCGCGCCAGCAGCGCATGGTTGGCGTTGATGGCGCCGACGATCTGCAGCGGCGATTCATTGCGCAGCGCGGCGCGAAAGCGCGCGCCGGCCGAAGCGTTGTTCCGCGCGGTCATGGCTTGCTCTCCGGTGCACGCTGCGCCAGCTCGGGCGGCAGGCGGTAGGTGCGCACGGCCGTTCCCGCCATCAGCGCGGCCTTGTCGCCGGCCGGCAGCGCCGACGCCAACCGCTTGAAGGTGTTCCACATCGTGCGGTAGCTGCTTACGCTCTTGTCGACCGGAAAGTTGCTCTCGAACATGGCGCGCGATGCGCCGAAAGCCTCCAGGCAGACCTCGAACGCCGGCCGCCAGGTATCGGCCAGCTCGGCGGACGTGGGCGGCAGGTCGCGGTCGTGAAAGCCGAAGCCGCCGAGCCGCATGCCGATGCCGCCGATCTTGACCGACACGTTCGGCCGCTTCGCCAGGTCGCGCACGCTGCGCGCCCAGTTATCGAATGCGCCGTCGACGTGCGCGGCATACGGCCCGATGGCGGCGCGCCCGCCCATGTGGTTGAGCACCACCTGCGTATCGGGAAAGGTATCCACCAGGTCGATGAGCTCGGGCAACTGCGGGTGATAGACCCAGGCATCGAACACCAGGCCCAGCGGGGCGAGCTGCGCAAAACCGGCGCGAAAGCCCTTGTCCATCAGGAGGCCGCGAGGCGGCGGCCGCACCAGCGAGCTGACCTCGGGGCTGGCGTCCCAGGCGGCCATGTGGCGGATGCCGCGAAAGCGGTCCGGCGCGCGCGCAATGCAGGCCTCGAGCACTTCGCGCGCGGAGGCACCTTCGCTCAGGTCGACCTTGCCGACGATGCCGGCACACACGCGCACCGGGCCGTACACGCCGCTGGCGCTCATCGCACCGACGCCGTTCACGAACTCCACCTGCCCGAGGCAGGCCATGCGCGGATCGCCGTCGGCGCGGTACATCGACGTGCATTCGACGAAGGCGGTGCCGCGCACATGATGGCCGCTGGCGTTGATGTCCGCCAGGATCTCGGGCAACAGGTACAGGCTGTGCGGCCTGCGGTCCCACAGGTGGTGGTGCGGATCGAAGATCGGCAGGTCGGGCTCGAGCACCGGCTCGCTGCGCAGCGCGAGCCATTCGTCGTCCACGTAGTGATGCGGCGCGGCGCCGCGCAGGGGTTTGGTGTGGGTACTTGAAGTCATGATGATAGTGCAGGCCTCAGGGCATGAAAGTGCCGCCGTTGACGTCGATGACGGTGCCGGTCAGGTAGCCCGACTGCTCAGAGGCGAGAAAGACCGCGACGTGGCCGATCTCCTGCGGAGTGCCGATGCGGCCGACCGGAATCACCGACATCAGTCGCGCGCGCTGCTCATCGCTGCCCTGCTGCGTCATGGGCGTCTCGATGCGGCCGGGCGCGATGCAATTCACGGTGATGCCGTCCGCGGCCAGTTCGGCCGCGAGCACGCGGCTCATGCCGATCATTCCAGCCTTCGAGGCGGCGTAGTGCACGCCGGCCGTGCCCACCAGCGTGCGCCCGGCACGCGAGGACATGTTCACGATGCGGCCCCAGCCGTTCTTGCGCATGGCCGGGATGACCTCGCGGCTGAAGACGAAGGCGCTCGTGAGGTTCACGTCGAGCACCTGCTTCCACACCGCTGTGCTCATGGCCGTGACACCCGTGCGCTCGCCGTCGACCTTGGGATGGATGCCTGCGTTGTTGACGAGCACGTCCAGGCGGCCGTAACGCTCGAGCGTCGTGGCGACGAAAGCGCGCACGCCCTCTTCGTCGGTCACGTCGAGCACGGCCGAGTCGATAGTCAAACCCTTACCGGCGAGCGCGGCCGCGGTCTCGACCACCTGCGGCGAACGGTCGACCGCGATCACGCGAAGGCCTGCCTTGGCGAGCGCCACGGCCACGCCTAGGCCGAGGCCCCCGGCGGCGCCCGTGACGACCGCCACGCGTTGAGCGGATGTCGTTGCTTTCATCTGAAGTTCTTCCTTTTTGACGGATGTTTGGAGGGATGCGACGCGGTGCCGGCTACATGCCCATGAAGGCCGAGCGCACCTCGTCGCTGGCGCGCAATTCGCGCGCTGAAGCCTCGGTGACGACGCGGCCCGACTGCAGCACGTAGCCGCGGTCGGCCACCGAGAGCGCCATCTCGGCGTTCTGCTCGGCCAGCAGCACGGCGATGCCGCTGCGTGCGAAATGAAGAATGGCCGCGGCCAGCTCGCGCACAACGATGGGCGCGAGCCCGAGCGTGGGCTCGTCGAGCATCAGCAGGCGCGGCCCGGCCATCACCGCGCGCGCAATGGCCAGCATCTGCTGCTCCCCGCCCGAGAGGCTGCCGGCGGCCTGCGCCTCGCGTTCGCGAAGGCGCGGGAACCGATCGAACATGGCCTCGCGGCGCGCCCTGCGTTCGACAGCATCGCGTCCGGGATAGCCCAGGTCGACGTTCTCGCGCACCGACAGCTGCGGGAACACATGGCGGCCCTCCGGCGACAGCGAGATGCCCGCCAGCAGGCGCGTGCGCGTGCCGGCGTTTGTCAGCGCCCGGCCCTCGACGGCCACGCGCGCCGCAGTGTGCGACGTGAGCGCCATCACGCCCTTGAGGATCGACGACTTGCCCGCACCGTTGGCGCCGATGAGCGCCACCACTTCGCCGGCCTTCACGTGGAGCGAAACGCCGTCCACGGCGGTGACCGCGCCGTAGCGCACCTGCAGCCTTTCGAGTTCGAAGCTCATGCCAGCCCTTCCGTCTTCGAGGCAGTCGCAGGCAAGGCGGGGCTCTCCGGCACAGCCGAATCGGCCTCTGCCGGCGTACCGAGGTAGGCGCGCAGCACTTCGGGATGCGCCGCGATGGCCGCGGGCGCGTCGTCCGCGATCTTGCGACCGTGCTGCAGCACCACGATGCGATCGCAGATCGACATCAGCAGCGGTAGGTTGTGGTCGATGATCGCGATCGTGCAGCCGCGCGATTGCAGCCGGCGGAGCACCTCGGCCAGACGCATGCCTTCGGTGTGGTTGAGTCCGGCGGCGGGCTCGTCGAGCAGCAGCACGCGCGGACTGGCGGCCAGCGCCACGGCCACGCCCAGCAGCTTCTGTTCGCCGTAGGGCAGCGTGCCCGCGACCGCATCTGCGCGCTCACCCAGGCCCACCGCCGCGAGGCAGCGTGCAGCGTGGGCATGACGTTCCTGCTCTCGTTGGCGAAACGCCTTGGTGCGCACGATTCCGGCCCAGGGGCGCTCGCGGTGCAGCAGGTAGCTCGCGAACAGCACGTTGTCGTAGGCCGTGAGCGATGCGCAATGCGCCGTCTGCTGGAAAGTGCGTACCAGGCCGCGGCGCGCGACACGGTGCGGCGCGGCCGCGTCGATCGCCCTTCCCAGGAGCGTGATCGCGCCCGTCGTCGGCGCCATGAAGCCGCTGAGCATGGACAGCAGCGTAGTCTTGCCTGCGCCGTTGGGGCCGATGATGCCCAGGAGCTCTCCGGCATCGATGCGCACGTCGACCTTGTCGACCGCGACGAGGCCGCCGAAGCGTTTGCCGATGCCGGTGCTCGCCAGGATCGCCTCGCCTGCAACCGCAGGGACCGAAATGCGCCTGTCGTTGTCCGTTCCCGGGACAGCGATGGCCCCTTCGCGCGCCGCGCGCCGGCGGCGCCAGGGCACCAGCGACATGATGCCGTCGGGCAGCAGCCGCACCACCACCAGCAGCATCACGGCGAACAGGCCCAGCCGGTATTCGTCGATGGCGCGCAGCACCTCGGGCAGCACACCGAAGGCGAGCCCACCTATCACCGGGCCGATCAGCGCCGCCCGGCCGCCGAGGATCACCGCGAGCAAACCCGCCGCCGAGTGCTGCACGCCGAACAGGTCGGGCGAGAGCACCAGCGCCTTCGGCACCAGCAGCCCGCCCGCCAGCGCGGCCAGCGCGCCCGACAGCGCGATGTTGATGACCCGCGCGCGCAGCGTAGGAATACCGATCGATTCGGCCAGCGCCGGCGCCTCGCGCACGAAGGTCCAGATGCGGCCCAGCGGGCCGCCGCGAAGGCGCGACAGCAGCAGCATGGCAACCCCCAGCGTCACGAGCAGCACGAACAGGTAGCCCTGCTGGCCGCTCCAGCCGACGCGCTCGGTCCACGCCAACGGCTTCACCATGACCATCATGCCGAGCGGCCCGCGCGTCACGTCCATCCAGTTCGTGGCCACCAGCCGCAGCATTTCGGCCAGCGTGAGCGTGGCGATCGCGAAGTACGCGCCGCCCAGCCGCACAGAGGCCAGACCGACCAGCGCGCCCAGCGCCGCGCCCGGCAGCATCGCGAGTGGCACCGCCGCCCAATAGTCCATGCCGCCGCGCGTGACCAGCAATCCGACGGCATAGGCGCCCACGCCGAGAAAAGCCGCATGGCCGAAGCTCACGTAGCCCAACTGGCCGAAAGTCAGGCCGACCGCCAGCGAGAACAGTGCGAGCACCACGGCATAGCACAGCACGTCCGCGATATAGGGCGAAGCGATCAGGCTCACGATCGCGGCGCTCGCAGCCGCCACGCCGACAAGGGCGAGCGGGCCGAAGGGAATGCGCGCGTTCATGCGGCCCGCCCCATCAGGCCGTGCGGCCGCCACAGCAAGGTCACGAGCATCAGTGCGTAGATGGCCGCGGCGGCGAAGCCCTCGGACATGAACGCGCCGGCCAGCGCCTCCACCACACCCAGCAGCACGCCGAACAGCACCGCGCCGCGCACGCTGCCCAGCCCGCCCATCACCACGACGACGAAGGCCTTGATGATCACGGCATGGCCGATCTGCGGCGAATACAGGATGACCGGAGCCAGCAGCGCGCCGCCAAGGCCCGCGATGGCGCTGGCCAGCAGAAAGGTCAGGCTGTTGACGCGGCTGACGCGAATGCCGACCAGGCGAGCGGCGAAGGTGCTTTGTGCCACGGCACGCAGCTGAACACCGAAGGCCGTGCGCTTGAGCAGGAGCTCCAGGCCCACGAACACCACCACGCCCGCGCACAGCACGAACACGCGCTGCTGCGGCACGGCGACGCCGCCCAGGGTCCACACGCCAGTAATGCCCGGCACGTTCTCAGCCTGCGCGCCGAACAGCACGAACACGGCCTCGAACACGATGATCGAAGCCGCGAAGGTGGCCAGCAGCACTTCGGACTTGTCGTGGCTTCGCGCCAGCAGCGGCCGCACGCACACCCAGTCGAGCACCGCGCCGACCACGATGCCCGCCAGCAGCGCCAGCGGCAGCGTCGCCAGGTACGGCAGGCTCGCGCGCGTGCCCAGCAGGGCTGCGAGCGCGCCGACCATGAACACTTCGCCGTGCGCGAAGTTGATCACGTGCAACACGCCGAAGACCAGCGTCAGGCCCAGCGCCACGAAGGCATAGCCCACGCCCGTGGACACGCCGTTGGCCAGCAGCTGAAGAATGAACTCTGTCATTTCGGCCCCTGCGACTCAGCGCGATGCGGCCAACTTGCCGCCCTTGACGGTGAAGTCGATGTAGTCCTTGGCCTGCGACTGGCCGCCCGCGTCGAAGCGGATCTCGCCGCGCGGCGTGGCCCACGCGTTCTTGTGCAGCACCTCGGCCACCTTGGCAGTATCCGTGCTCGTGCCGGCGGCAGCGATGCCTTTGGCCAGCACCCACACCGACTCGAAGCCCAGCACCTCGACCTTCTCCGGCACATGGCCGTGCTTGGCCTCGAAGCGCTTGACGAACTCGTCGTTGAGCGCATTGCGTGTAGACGACACGTAAATGTCGGAGCCGAAGGCGCCGTTGGCTGCTTCGCCCGCCAGTCGCACGATCTGGTTATTGAGCACGCCCGTCGCCGTGCACTTGCGCGCCTGCAGGCCCACCGTGTCCATGGCGCGCAATGCGTTGGCGGCCTGCTCGGGCTTGCCCGCCACGATGCAGACGGTGTCGGCTCCGGTGGACTTGACCTTGGTCATGAGCGTGCTGAAATCGCTTTGCGACAGCTCGAAGGTCTCGCCCGCCACGAACTTGTCGCCGAAGCGCTTCTTGGAGCTGTCGATGACGTAGCGGCCGTAGTCGGTGTTCTCGGCCACCACCGCGAGCTTCTGGGGCTTGACGCGTTCGATCAGTTGCCGGTCGAAGTACTCCGAATCGGCGTCGAGCGTAGTCGTGAGGCGGAACACCTTGTCGTAGCCCGATTTCGTGAGGTCGGGGTGCTTGGGCACCGCCGCGATGAACAACACGTTGTTGGCGCGCGCTATCTGCAGCACGGCCAGTGCCACGGTGCTGCTGATCTCGCCGGCGATGAACTTCACGCGATCCTGATTGATGAGCCGCTGCGCTGCGGCCACGCCCTCGACCGGCTGGAAGTTGCTGTCGTAGGTGATGAGCTGGATCTTTCGCCCGCCGAGGATGCCGCCCTGCTCGTTGAGCATTTCGGCGGCCAGGTCGGCGCCCTGCTGGCCCTGCTGGCCGATCACGCTCTTGGTGGGCATGAGCACGCCGATCTTCACCGGCTCGGTCTGCGCGCTCGCGGCCAGCGGCGCGATGGCACAGGCAGCCACCACGGCGCCGAACACACGGCGGGTCAGGGGATGGAAGGAAAGGTTCATTGCTTGTCTCCGGTACTTGAAATGAATGGCATCACGAAGGCGTCAGGACCTTTCCGCCGCAGACGGAAATGCACTGGCCGGTCACATAGGACGAAAGATCGGTCGCCAAGAATTCGAGCGGGCCGGCCATGTCTTCGACGGTACCCAAGCGGCGCAGCGGGATCTTGGGCAGGTCGGCGTCGCTCACCATCCCGCGCGCCTTGGCCTGGCTCGCGACGCGTGCCGTGGCGGTGGAGCCCGGCGCGATGCAGTTCACGCGGATGCCGTCGGGTCCGACCTCCGCCGCAAGGAAACGCGTGAACTGGATCACGCCCGTCTTGGCCATGCCGTAGTGCGCATAGATGCCGGCGCGGTGCGCCGCGTCCAGGCCGAGCGTGGAGCCCACGTTGATGATGTTGCCGCTGTGCCGCTCGCGCATGTGTGGCAGCACCGCTTGGCTGCAATAGATGGTGGTCTTGAGATTGACGTCGAACATGGCGGCCATGTCCTCGTCGTTCATCTGCGAGGCGCGGCTGGTGGCCGCGGGCGCGAAGGCGCCTCCCGCGTTGTTCACCAGGATGTCGACGCGGCCGAACTCCGCGATGGCGCGGGCCACCAGCGCATCGGCCGCGGCGCGCTCCCGCAGGTCGCCCTGCACGCCGATGCTGCGGCGGCCGAGCGCGATGATTTCATCGCTCACGGTGGCCGCGCCCAGCACTTCGTCGAATTGGCGAGCCCCGTCGAGGTCGACATCGGCGACGACCACATGGCATCCGAGCGTTGCGAGCCTGAGCGCGAAGCCGCGGCCGATGCCGCGCGCTGCGCCGGTCACGATGGCGACCTGGTCCTGGAGTTTCATGGCGGTGCTTTCTGGTGAGATGGGGTTGGGTCGGCGCGTCATTGCGGCTGCACGAGTCCGTACTCGTTGGCGATGCGGCGGTATTGCGGAATCTTTTCGGCCAGGTCTTTCTTCATCGCCGCGCCGTCGAGCAGGTAGGCCGGCACCTGCATCTGCTCGAGCATTCCGGTGAAGGCCGGGCTGTCCGCAGCCTTCATGAAGACGGTCTCCAGGCGCTTGCGGATCGGCTCGGGCGTCTGCGCGGACACCGCCAGCCCGGTAATCCATGGAAACTGCCAGTCGACGCCCAACTCGGTGAAGGTCCGCACCTCTGGCATCGAAGCCATCCGCTGGCGGTCGAGCACGGCGAGCGCACGCAGCTTGCCGGACTTGATCATTTCGGCGTAGTTGGAGGTGGGCGCGAACGTGGTCTCGCCCGCCACCACGGCCATGAGGCTCTGGCTCGCGCCTTGGTAGGGGATGTGGTTGAAGCGCACGCCCTTCGCGCGCTCCAGTGCCTTGGCGCCGAAGTACGCGGTGTCGGAAGTGCCGACCGTGCCGAAGCTCAACTCGCCGGGGCGCGCACGCGCGTCGGCGACCAGGTCATCGAGCGTCCGGTATTTGGAATCGGCTTTGACGACCAGCGCGTGCGACGGCCCGGCGTAGTTCAACACGTAGGCGATGTCCTTAAGCGGATCGAACGGCGCCTTGCTGAGCAGCGGGCTGATGAGCACCACGCTGGTCGTGACCGCGACCAGCGTGTAGCCGTCGGCGGGCGCGCGCAGCACCTGCGCGGTGCCGATCAGGCCGTTGGCGCCCGGGCGGTTCTCCACGATTACCGGCTGGCCGAACTCCTCAGCCGCCAGTTGCGCGATGCGGCGCGCGCTCACATCGGTCAGGCCGCCGGGTGGAAACGGCACCACGATGCGGATCGGCTTGTTCGGATA
>JAQGLP010000248.1 GCA_028292835.1 Variovorax sp. | reverse complement strand
ATACCGAGGCCATCACCATCGGGCAAGGCAGCAACGTGCAGGACCTGTCGGTGCTGCACGCCGACAGCGGCTCGCCGCTGACCATCGGCGACAACGTGACCATCGGCCACCAGGTCATGCTGCACGGCTGCACCATCGGCGACAACTCGCTCGTGGGCATCCAGGCGGTGGTCTTGAATAACGCCCGGATCGGCCGCAATTCGATTGTCGGCGCCGGCGCGGTCGTGACCGAGGGCAAGGAGTTCCCCGACAACTCGCTGATCGTCGGCGCGCCTGCGCGCGTGGTGCGCACGCTCGACGAGGCCGCCGCCGCCCAGCTGCGCGAGAGCGCGCAACACTATGTCGACAACGCCCGGCGCTTCGCCAAGGGCCTGAAGAAGATTTCCTGAAACCCGGCCTGCCGCTCGCTTGCGCACGGCCCCAGCAGAAAGACCGTTGTGAGCGAGTTGCACAAGTTTTTGTTCGATGGCCTGCCCGTGCGCGGCGTGATCGTGCGCCTGACCGACGCCTGGACCGAGATCCTTGCGCGGCGCGCCTCCAACCACCACACCGGGCCCTATGCGCCGCCCGTGGCCGAGCTGCTCGGCGAGATGACGGCCGCCGCCACCTTGATGCAGGCCAACATCAAGTTCAACGGCGCGCTGACGCTGCAGATCTTCGGCGACGGGCCGGTCAAGGTGGCGGTGGCCGAGGTGCAGCCCAACCTGGGCGTGCGGGCCACGGCCAGCCTGCTGGGCGACATTCCGTCCGGCGCGCGCCTGCCGGAGTTGGTCAACGTGACCAACAAGGGGCGCTGCGCCATCTCGCTGCACCCCAAGGAGCGACTGCCGGGCCAGCAGCCCTATCAGGGCGTGGTGCCGCTGCATGGCGACCACCGTGAAAAGCTCGACAAGCTCAGCGACGTGCTGCAGCACTACATGCTGCAGAGCGAGCAGCTCGACACCACGCTGGTGCTGGCGGCCGATGACCAGGTGGCCGCGGGCCTGCTGATCCAGCGCCTGCCGGTCAAGGGCGAGGCCAACCTCGAAGGCGCTGCGGCAACCGGCGATGCGCCCGGCCGGGCGGTGCACAACGAGGACGAGATCGGCCTCAACGAGGACTACAACCGCATCGCCATCCTGGCGTCGAGCCTGACACGCGACGAGCTGCTGACGCTCGACGTCGAGACCATCCTGCGGCGCCTCTTCTGGGAGGAAAAGCTGCTTCGCTTCGAGCCGCAGGCCGGCGCGGACGGCCCGCGCTTCGCCTGCACCTGCAGCCGCGAGCGTGTCGCCGGCATGATCCGCGGCCTGGGCGTGGAGGAAGCCGAGGGCATCCTGGCCGAGCGCGGCAACATCGAGGTGGGGTGCGACTTCTGCGGCCGGCAGTATCGCTTCGACGCGGTCGATGCGGCGCGCATCTTCACGGCGCCGGGGGACCAGCCGCCAGCCAGTCCGCTGGTGCAATAGGCGCTGCGGCCTCCGCCGGGCCTGGCTGGCTCCTCAGAACGCCTGCACCAGCAGCACGAGGCCCGAGGCGATGGCGAACACGTGCACGAAGGCCCTGAGAAAGCGGTTGCTGATGCGGTGATGGACAAAATGGCTCAGCACGGCGCCCGCGACCAGCGCCGGCAGCAGCAGCGCCGCGGCGGAGAGCTGCGCCGTGCCGACCCGTCCGGCCGCCAGGAGCGTCACCAGGGACACCAGCTCACCGACCAGAAAGCACAGCGCGATGGTCGAGCGCATGACCCCCGCGGGCTGGTGCTGGTAGACCAGGGCCAGCGGCGGACCGCCGATGCCGGTGGCCGTCTCGGTCACCCCGGTGATCAGTCCAGCCGCGACGAAAGCGTGGCGGTTCGGAGAAAAGGCCGGCATCAGCAGCGTGGCCAGAGCAGCGGCGATGGTGGAGACACCGACGAAGATCGACAGGTGGCTCGCGCTCAACGCGGCCAGCACCCAGAGTCCGCCGGCGGTACCGAGAATCCGTCCTCCAGTGATCCAGCTTGCGCCGAAGCGGTCGATGGTCCTGCGCTCGCGCCAGAGCACGTAGAGGTTGAGCGGCAGCATGAGCACCAGCACGCAGATTGGCAACAGCGCGGGCTGCAGGAGGCCGATCACGGGGGCGGTGATCAGTGCGAAGCCAACGCCGGTCGAGCCCTGGATAAAGCCCGCGACCAGCACGGCGATGGAGATGAGAATGAGATGTTCCAGGCTCACTGGGATGTCCGAGTTTGAAGTTGAATGGAAGAATTCACGCGGCTTTTCCCGCCGCCTGCGCCTGGGCGCGCGACTGGAGGCGGTGCTCGGCCGAGGGAAGGTGCAGGCGCTGGATGGGCGCGCTGGCGACCGCCGCACGCGCCCTGGCGGCCACCTGCCGTAGCACGGCCCGGGCGTCCCAGTCCAGCGGCCAGCCTTGCCAGAGCCGCAGGCGTCCCGCCACGAAGACGGCGTCGATCTGGTCGCGGTTGCCGAGGCGCACCAGGTCCCAGGTGAGGTCGAAGGACGTGCACATCTCCGGCGTGTCGACGTCGACGATGAGAAAGTCGGCTTCCTTTCCGATGGCGATCTCGCCGATCAGGTGGTCCAGGCCGATGGCTTTAGCGCCTTCGTGCGTCGCATGGTCGTACCAGGTCCAGCCGCCGCCGCAGGAGGCATCGCCAACGCTGAGCCCGAAGGCGAGCTTTTGCGCCGCTTCGGCGCAGTCCATCAGCCGGAAGGCGTCGCTGCGGGTCGCATCGGTTCCCAGGCCGAAGCGAATGCCCAGGGCCGCCATCAGGTGGGCCGGCGCGACCGCATTGCCTTTCCACTGGCTCGCGACCGGGTTGTAGCTCACCGCGGTGTCCGAGTCGCGCAGCAGATTCAGCTCGGGGGGCGTGACGAGCGTGCCGTGGGCGATGAGCACCTGGGGGCCAAGCGCGCCCAGGTGCGCGAGCAACTGCAGCGGGCGCAGGCCGCGCTGCACGACCGAACGTTCCACCGACGCGAGATGCTCGTTGACGTGCGTCTGGAAAATGGTTTTCGCCTCGGCGCACAGGGCCGAGACACTGGCGAGCATGTCGTCGGAGGCGGCCTCGGGAACGGAGA
>JAQGLP010000223.1 GCA_028292835.1 Variovorax sp. | reverse complement strand
TCAGCCCACGGCAGAGCGAAAGCGCCAGCAGTTCCTGGCGGCAGACCGGCGCGCTTTTTTGGATACCGCGCCAATCCGCGTTGTCGTTGTATGAGGTGGTTCCACTATCCGCCGAACGGCGCCAGCGCGCAATAACCGCGCGAACGGCAGGAAGATCTGAAGGGTAGTTCCCCAACCCATTGCTCCCTGCGAAGCAGGTCAAACTCAGGCATGACTTCTACCTTGATGCGACTGCGAATCCTGCGCCAAGTGCGCGCGCGCCCTCGCCTGTTGATTGCCACCGGTCTGGCCGTCCTTGTCGGGCTGTTTTTGCCACTCGAGGCCGCCACCCATGCGGTCACGCGGTGGCTGATCGCATGGAATTCAGGCACTTGCCTCTATGTGGTGCTTGCCGCGCTGATGATGGCGCGCTCGTCGCAGCATCACATGCGCCAGCGGGCCCAGTTGCAGGACGACGGCCGGCGGGTGATTCTTGTGCTCGTCGTGATCTCCGGCATCGCCAGCCTGATTGCGATCGCCGCGGAACTCGCCGTGGTCAAGGAAATGCACGGCGCGCTCAAGACGGCCCACATCCTGCTGGCAATCATGACGGTGCTGTCTTCCTGGGCGTTCATCCAAGTCATGTTCGCGCTTCACTACGCGCACGACTACTACGCGAATGTTTGTCATGGACGGGCGGCGGGACTGCAATTTCCAGAGGACGAAAGCCCCGACTACGGCGATTTTTTCTATTTCGCCGCCGTCATCGGGACTTCCGGCCAAACCGCCGACGTCTCGTTCACCTCCAAGCCCATGCGTCGCACGGGTTCGGTGCACTGCATCCTGGCCTATCTGTTCAACACCACGGTGCTGGCGTTGCTCATCAATATCGGCGCAAGCCTGTTTTGATCCCAGCGCGACGGTGAGGCGCGATGGATTGCGCACCCCTTCGATAGGCAAGAAAACCTGTGAAGTCTTTGCTTCGCGGTGAAGACCGAAGCTTTGCACGACGTGCCTTTTGAAGCGGGCCCGTGCAAGAAACAGGAAAGCCCCGGATTCTTCAAAAGAATCCGGGGCTTACTGAGAGATGGTGCGGCTGGCAGGAATTGAACCCACGACCCCTTGGTTCGTAGCCAAGTACTCTATCCAACTGAGCTACAGCCGCACAGCTTGCAATTGTAGCACGCAATTTTCAAGCATTGCGAGCATCGGTGGTAGGCCGTGCTGGGCTTGAACCAGCGACCAACGGATTATGCGTACCACTTCGGCTTTCGCCGCCCGTTTCCGGTTCGTGGTCTGGACTGTCTCTTGTCATTACGACCCGCCCGTACAGTCTCTACACCGTTCCCTTGCGGGACTTGGCTCGGGATTGGCACGGCGCACGAGCGCCACAGCGTTCCCCGAATTTGAGCGGTTCTACCTGGAGGCAGAGTCAACTTGCGACCAGGCAACCCATCGGACGCCTCCATCGCCCCGGCAAAGGGGCCTAAGGAGCCGTCCGCTTAAGTCCGCTGCTCTAACCAACTGAGCTAACGGCCCACACCGTCGCGATTGTACGAGGTGGTTGCCGGCCTTCATCCACCGGCAGGTACGAGCCCTGCCGCCAGGACCGCCCCGCGCTGCATGCCACATTGATCCATCCGAACCGGCGGATGCTTTATTTCCGGTGGCTCAACGCGTTGCTGACGAGGCGCGACGTGATATCGACGATCTGGATCATCCGGTCGTACGGCATGCGTGTCGGGCCGATCACGCCGAGCCGGCCCACGACCTCGCCATCGACCTCGTAGTTGGCGCTGACGACCGAAAGCTCCTCGACAGGCACGGTCTGGCTCTCGCCGCCAATGAAGATGCGCACGCCCTCGGCCTTGCTGGATACGTCGAGCAGCCGCATCAGTTGCGCCTTCTGCTCGAAGAGTTCGAAAGCGCGACGCAGCTGGCCCATGTCGCTCGAAAAATCGGTTACCGCGAGCAGGTTGCGTTCGCCGGCGATCACCACTTCGTCCTGCGTTTCGGTCAGTACTTCGGAGCTGACCTGCACCGCCGCCTGCATCAGCGAGGCGATTTCGCCGCGCAGCGTCTCGATTTCCGACTTCAGCCGGTCGCGCACCTGCTCGATCGACAGGCCCGCGAAATGCGCGTTGATGTAGTTGGAAGCCTCGATGAGCTGGGACTGCGAATAATCCGTTTCCGGGAAGATCACGCGGTTTTGCACATCGCCTTCGGGCGAGACGATGATCACCAGCAGGCGCCGATCGGAAAGCCGCATGAACTCGATGTGCCGGAAGATCGACGAGCGGCGCGGCGCCAGCACCACGCCCACGAACTGCGACAGGCTGGACAGCAGATGCGCCGCGTTGGCGATCACCTTTTGCGGCTGGTCGGGTGCGATGCGCGGCGGCGCGAGATCCTCGCGCTTCGCGGTCAGCATGGTGTCCACAAAAAGCCGATAGCCGCGTGCCGTCGGAACACGCCCGGCCGAGGTGTGGGGACTGAAAATCAACCCCAGACCTTCCAGGTCCGACATCACGTTGCGGATGGTTGCGGGCGACAAGTCCAGGCCCGAGGCGCGCGACAGCGTGCGCGAGCCGATGGGCTGGCCCTCCGCGATGTACCGCTCCACGAGTGTCTTGAGCAGCAACTTGGCGCGGTCGTCGAGCATCGCTTCATTTTAGTGATGTAATTTCCCAATGACCTCCCGCTTCCAGCGCGTCGCGCTCATTGGCAGATACCAGGGCGCCAGCGTGCGCCCCCAGGGACCGGCCCTGCAGGAAACGATGGAAGGGATCGCCGTTTTCCTCGAAAGCCAGGGCTGCGAGGTGGCGCTCGGTCAATCGGCGAGCGACCCGCAGGTCTGCGGCCACCGGCCCGTACTGACGGTCGAGGAAATCGGCCGGCACTGCGACCTGGGCCTGGTGGTCGGCGGCGACGGCACCATGCTGGGCATCGGGCGCCAGCTGGCCTGCCACGGCGTCCCGCTGATCGGCATCAACCACGGGCGCCTGGGCTTCATCACCGACATCCCGCTGGAGAACTACCAGGCCACCCTGACGCCCATGCTGGCCGGCGCCTACGAGGAAGACCGCCGCAGCCTGATGCGCGCCCAGGTCATGCGGGGCGACGAATGCGTGTTCGACGCGCTGGCCATGAACGATGTCGTGGTCAACCGCGGCGCCACCTCGGGCATGGTCGAGCTGCGCGTGTCGGTCGGAGGCCACCTGATCGCCAACCAGCGCGCCGACGGCCTGATCATTGCCTCGCCCACCGGATCGACCGCGTACGCGCTGTCGGCGGGCGGACCGCTGCTGCACCCTTCGATTCCCGGCTGGGTGCTGGTGCCGATCGCGCCGCACACCCTCTCGAACCGCCCGGTCGTCCTGGCCGATACCGACGAGATCTCGATCGAACTGGTGTCCGACCGCGAAGCCAGCGCCAACTTCGACATGCAATCGCTGGCTTCGCTGGCCCATGGCGACCGCATCGTGGTGCGACGCTCCGAATTCGAGGTGCGTTTTTTGCATCCGGCGGGCTGGAGCTACTTCGACACGCTGCGCAAGAAACTCCACTGGAACGAAGGAGGGTCTTGAGGATGGCGCTGCGACGCATCGCGTTGCGCGATTTCGTGATCGTGCGTGCGCTCGAACTCGACCTTTCCTGCGGCTTCACGGTGCTGACCGGCGAAACCGGCGCCGGCAAGTCCATCCTCATCGGCGCGCTGCAGCTTGCGCTGGGCAGTCGGGCCGAAGCGGGCGCGGTGCGCGAAGGCGCCGAGCGGCTCGAAGTCAGCGCCGAGTTCGACAGCGCCGACGCCGTCGCGCAATGGCTTGACCAGGGTGGCTTCGAGGTCGCGGAGTCGCTCCTGTTGCGCCGCACCGTCGATCTGCAGGGACGCAGCCGCGGCTGGATCAACGGCAGCGCCGCCACGGCCACCCAGTTGCGCGAGCTCGGCGACATGCTGCTCGACATTCACGGCCAGCATGCCTGGCAAAGCCTGACGCGGCCCGACTCGGTGCGCGGCCTGCTCGACGCCTACGCCGGCGTTGCGGGCGACACCCTGGGCGCCGCTTGGCAGGCTTGGCGGCAGGCGCTCGACACCCTGGAGCGGGCGCGCTCGGCGCAAGGCTCGCTGCAGCGCGAGCGCGAGCGGCTGCAGTGGCAGATCGCGGAGGTCATGAAGCTCGCGCCCGGCGCCGACGAGTGGGATGAACTCTCGGCCAGCCACACCCGCATTTCGAACGCGCAAATGCTGATCGAAGCTGCCGAGGGCGCCTGCCAGGCGCTTGAAGACGACGACCGTGGCGCCTTGCCGGCGCTGGGCCGGGCGGAGACGCTGCTGCAGAACGCGGAGCACGTCGAGCCCGAGTTCACCGAACTGGCGGCGGTGCTGAACGCCAGCCTCGCCCAGGCTTCCGACGCCGCGCACTCGCTGCATGCCTACCTGCGGCGCTCCGACACGGACCCGCAGCGGCTCGCGGAACTCGACGAGCGCATGGGCCTGTGGATTTCGCTGGCGCGCCGCTACAAGCGGCCGCCGGCCGAACTGCCGGCCTTGCTGGACGGATGGCAGGCAGAGTTGCTCGCGCTGGACGCAGCGAGCGACCTGGAGGCGCTCCAGCGCGCCGAGCAGGCCTCGCAGCAGCACTACCTGGCCGAGGCCCAGACGCTCGGCAAGGCCCGGCGCGAGGCGGCACCGCGCCTCGCGCGCTCCGTGACCCAGGCAATGCAGGCACTCGGCATGAAAGGCGGGCGCTTCGAGGTCGCGCTGCAGCCATTGGCTCAGCCCTCCCGCAGTGGCCTGGAAGAGGTGGTCTTCCTGGTCAGCGGCCATGCCGGCAGCACCCCGCGCCCGATCGCCAAGGTGGCCTCCGGCGGCGAACTCTCGCGCATCGCGCTGGCCATCGCGGTCACCACCAGCCAGCTCGGTCAGGCCCAGACGCTGATCTTCGACGAGGTGGATGCGGGCGTCGGCGGCGCGGTCGCCGAAACCGTGGGGCGTCTGATGCGCCAGCTGGGCCGCGACCGGCAGGTGCTGGCAGTCACCCACCTGCCGCAGGTGGCCGCCTGCGCCGACCACCACCTGGTGGTCGTCAAGCGCGAAACCGCGCAGCCCGGCGCCGACGGTCCACGCACCGAAAGCAGCGTGGCCCCGCTGGCCGGGGACGAGCGTACCCGCGAGGTCGCGCGCATGCTCGGCGGCGAAAGAATTTCGAAGACCACGCTGGCCCATGCGCGTGAAATGCTCGACCTTCCGGCAAGGAGTGCCCAGTGAGCCTGGAACTGGTGCTGATCACCGGCATGTCCGGTTCCGGCAAGTCGGTGGCGCTCCACGCGCTCGAAGACGCCGGCTTCTACTGTGTCGACAACCTGCCGCCCGAACTGCTCACGCCCTTCATTGCCTTGCAGCGGCAGTGCCAGACCCAGCGGGTGGCCATCGCGATGGATGTGCGCAGCGGTGGCTCGTTGCCGCTGGTGCCGCACCAGCTGGAGGAACTGCGGCGCGACGGCCTCGAGCTGCGCTCGCTTTTCCTGGATGCGACCACCGACGCCCTGGTACGCCGCTACTCCGAAACGCGTCGGCGTCATCCGCTGTCCCTGGACGAAGCGCGCACCGGCCTTCCGGAGCAGCAAAGGGCGCTGATCCAGGCGATCGAGCTGGAACGCGAGCTGCTGGCCGAGCTGCGCGACGGCGCCGATGTGATCGACACCAGCATCATTCGACCGGCGCAGCTGCAGAGCTATGTCAAGGCGCTGATCTCCGCGCCCCAGAGCGCGCTCACGCTGGTGTTCGAGTCCTTCGCCTTCAAGCGGGGGGTGCCGCTCGACGCCGACTATGTGTTCGACGTGCGCATGCTGCCCAACCCGCATTACGAGCCGGCGTTGCGCGCGCTGACCGGCCGCGACCAGCCCGTGATCGACTGGCTGCGCGGCAAGGACGATGTGGCGCGCATGCACGACGACATCGCACGGTTTCTGGACCGATGGCTGGACGCTCTGGCCGGTGACCATCGCAGCTATGTGACGGTGGCGATCGGCTGCACGGGCGGACAGCACCGCTCGGTGTTCCTGGTCGAGCAACTGGCGCGCGGCTTCGGCGCGCGCTGGGCCGCGCTGAAGCGGCACCGCGAGCTCGAAGGGAGCTGATCAGGCGCTGCGTTCCAGCAGCTTGCGCATGGGAGCCGGCAGGCCCAGCGCGGGCCACTCGCACGGCGCCACCCAGCGGCCCTGGGTTGCCAGCGTGGGGCTGGCCACGCAGCGCACCTCCACCGGGTGCAGGTGCAGGTCCTTGTGCGTCAGCGCGTGGGTGAACGCCGCCTCGTCGCGTGGCGCGGCATGCGTTGTCGAGGCCAGCGCCTCCAGCAGCGCGGCGCGGCTCGGGTACACCGGCAGCGCATGAAGTCCCGCCCAGATCCCCTGGTCCGGGCGCTTTTCGAGCCAGACCCGGCCACGGTCGTCCGTTGCATGGAGCATCCAGAGCGATTCCGCGCCGCGCCGGAGCTTGCGGGTTTTGACGGGGTAGCGTTCGGGGGCGCCTTCGATGCGTCCGGCGCACACGTCGGCGACCGGGCAGAGGATGCAGCTGGGCCTGCGCGGCAGGCACACGGTGGCGCCCAGGTCCATCACGCCCTGGGTGTAGCGGCGAATGTCTTCGGGCCGGTTCGCCGCGGGCAGCAGTGCTTCCGCCCTGCCCCACAGTTCACGCTCGCTGGCCGCCATCGACAGGTCGCCCGCGAAGCCCATCACCCGCGTCAGCACGCGCTTGACGTTGCCGTCGAGGATCGCCGCGCGCTCGCCGAAGCAGAACGCTGCGATGGCCGCGGCGGTCGAGCGGCCGATGCCGGGCAGCGTCGCCAGATCCGCGGCGCATTGTGGAAACGCGCCGCCGAAGCGCGTCATCACGTCCTGGGCGCAGCGGTGCATGTTGCGCGCCCGGCTGTAGTAACCCAGGCCGCTCCACAGCGCCAGCACGTCGTCCTGGGCGGCGGCGGCCAGCGCCGCGACCGTCGGAAACCGTGCGATGAACCGGTCGAAGTAGCCCAGCACCGTCGCGACCTGGGTCTGCTGCAACATGACCTCCGAGAGCCACACACGGTACGGGTCGTGCGTGTTTTGCCAAGGCAGGGTGCTGCGCCCATGAGTGCGCTGCCACAGGACGATGCGGCCGGCAAATACCGGCAACAGCGCAGCGGATTGCGCTTGCGGCGTCTCAGGCGACACTGAGCTCGCCGGGGATGGCGGCGCTGGGCCCTTCGCGCGTGGTCAGCATCGAGGTCAGGTCGCGCAACTGCCCGTCAAGCTCCGCCAGCGCGGCCTCGTGCGCCGTGAATTCCGCCAGTCGTTCGTCCAGCGTGCCGGTGGCCGACTGCACGCGCTCGACCGCCTCGATGCGTTTCTCGAAGTTGCGCCGCCGCTCCTTGAACTGGGTGTGCAGCTGGGCGATGGCTTCCTTGCTCCACGCTTCGAGTTGTGCCATGGCGCCCTCGTTCACCACCCGCAGCCGGCTGGCCAGCGCGCGCACCAGCTTGTCGCAGAATTCGGGCTGCGCCAGTTTGAGCATGTTGGTCACGCCCAGGTACTGGGCGTGACTTTGCTCGATCTGGCTTAACTGGGTTTCGAAGCCCGACAGGTCGGGCTCGGCCGGCGCCTGCAGCGTGAAGGCGAATTCCGCGTTGAGCTGGCGAAACGTCGCGTGCAGCATCGACTGGATTTCCGCCGCCGTGGCCTGCACCTCGCGCAGGTTGTGGCGCAGCGCCTCGAAGGTCTCGCCATACACCTTGCGCACGCTGAGCTTGATGCCCGGACGCTTGAGCGCCGCCGCCAGCCGCTCCATGTCGCCCTTCAGCGCGGTGCCGCCGAGCACGGCGTAGACGTCACGCAGCAGCTTGCCCTGAATAGAGCGCAAGGCGGCGATGCGCGGACTGCAGCCTTCGAATTCGGCTTCTTCCTGTTCGATGCGGGCGCGCATGTGGCGGACCACGGACACGTTCTTTCCTCGCAGGCCCTGCAGTTCGAGCGCCTGCTCGGCCAGATCGCGCTGGCGCACCTGCAGGATGCGCGCCGCGGCCGCCCGCAGGTTGCCGACGCCCGCCTCCACCGCCAGGCGCAGCATGGTCTCGCGCTGCCCGAGGATGCCCTTGCCCAGCGCGGCTTCGAGTTCCTGCAGGCGGCTGGCTTCCATCAGCGCGGCGTCGCGGCCGATCTTGCCCTGCAGGCCCTTTTGCGCCGAGACCGGCAGCACCCGCGACAACGGCATCCCCAGCAACTCGGCCGAAATGGCACGCTGGCGCTCGATCTGGGCATCGATTTGCGCGGGCGTGCTCAGCGCGTCCCACAGTGTGTCGATCTTGTTGAGCACGACGATGCGCGTGTCACCCGGATCCCCCTCGGTGATCAGGTGCTCGCGCCAGATCGCCAGGTCGGAGCGGGTCACGCCCGTGTCGGCGCCCAGCATGAACACCACCGCATGGGCCTGCGGAATGAGGCTGACTGTCAGTTCGGGCTCGGCGCCGATGGCGTTGAGCCCGGGCGTATCGAGGATCACCAGCCCCTGCTCCAGCAGCGGGTGCGGCATGTTCAGCACGGCGTGGCGCCAGCGCGGAATCTCGACGCGGCCCTGGGCGTCGGGCATCGGGTTGTCCTCGGCGTTTGCTTCGTCGCTCCAGAAGCCCAGCGCCCGCGCCTCGTCCAGCGAGACCTGGCGCACCTCGGCCACCTTGGCCATGGCATCGGCCAGCTGCCGGGCGTCGTCCATGTCAATGGCGATTTCGCTCCAGCGCGCGGTTTCCTCGCGCCAGTAGGCCAGCGAATGTGGATCCAGCCGCGTCTCGATCGGCAGCAGCCTCAGGCTGGGCGCCAACCCGGGGTCGTAGCCCAGCTCGGTCGGGCACATCGTGGTGCGCCCGGCGCTCGCCGGCATGATGCGCCGGCCGTAGCCGGCGAAGAAGATGGCGTTGATGAGTTCCGACTTGCCGCGGGAGAATTCCGCCACGAACGCCACCATGACCTTGCTGGTGCGCATCTGGACTTCGAGTTCCTTGAGCCGGTCGGCCACTGCCTGGTCGAGCAGGTCATGTTCGCCGAGCCATTTTCCGAGCCACTGGAGGCGATGGGCAAAACCGCGGCGCCAGGCGCCATGCTGGTCGAATTGCTGATTGAAAGAGCGGCTCAATGGATATCCGTGAAGAGTTCACAAAAATATAGCATTCGTCTCACTGGCAATCAGACGCGCGCGTGGTCTTTTTCAGTACTTCTGGCAGCGCGGGCAAAAGAAAGTTGATCGCTGCCCCTGCCGGATCTGGCGAATCGGCGTCGCGCACACGCGACAGGGCTCGCCGGCACGGCCGTAGACGCTGGCTTCGAGCTGGAAATGGCCGCTCTGCCCATCGACGCCGGCAAAGTCGCGCAGCGTGCTGCCGCCGCGCTCGACCG
Source organism: Variovorax sp. (assembly GCA_028292835.1). Lineage (GTDB taxonomy): Bacteria > Pseudomonadota > Gammaproteobacteria > Burkholderiales > Burkholderiaceae_C > Variovorax. The sequence goes on along the minus strand of JAQGLP010000223.1, from coordinate 26 downwards.
CCCGGGCCAGCACCTCGCGCACCGCC
>JAQGLP010000211.1 GCA_028292835.1 Variovorax sp. | reverse complement strand
CGTCGATCACGATGCGGGCGTGCCACTGGCGCCGGGTGCCGTCATCCTGCACCGCCCCGACCGTGGCGCCGTAGGCGTCGAAGGCGACATCGCGCACGCGGCAGCCTTCGAGCGTCTCGGCGCCGCGCGCGGCGGCGTTGCGAAACAGGATCTCGTCGAGTTCCGAGCGCCGCACCTGCCAGGCGTAGGGCATGGTCTTGTCCCAGGCCTCGGCGAACTCGACGCGCGCCACGTGGTCGTGGTCGGGCGAGACGAACTCCACGCCCCACTTGGGCATGCCGATCCGCTCGACCTGCTCGCGCACGCCGAGCCGGTCGAACAGCGCGGCGTTGGCCGGCAAGAGCGACTCGCCGATGTGGAAGCGCGGGTGGCGCGCCTTTTCCAGCAGGACCACGCGGCGGCCCTGCTGCGCCAGCAGCGCGGCGGCGGTGGCGCCGGCCGGCCCACCGCCGATCACCAGCACGTCGCAGTATTCGGGTGTGGGCACGAGGTCCGCGGGGTGGTCGATGGCGGTGGCCAGAGGCGCGGTGTTCATCGTCCGGATTATCCCAAAAAGCAGTTTTCGTCCCGCCTGCCGGAGGGGTCGCCGGCTCCGGTGCAGGCACCGACAGTAAACTCTCGCCTTGGCGCAATACACCAGAGATCACCAGGAAGCAAGCGATGGCCGGACACAGTAAATGGGCGAACATTCAGCACCGCAAAGGGCGCCAGGACGAAAAACGCGGCAAGGCCTGGACCCGCGTCATCCGCGAGATCATGGTTGCCGCGCGCCAGGGCGGCGGTGATCTGAGCGCCAACCCCCGGCTGCGGCTGGCGGTCGAGAAGGCCAAGGCGGTCAACCTGCCGGCCGACACCGTCAAGCGCAACATCGACAAGGCCACCGGCAACCTCGAGGGCGTCAACTACGAGGAAATCCGCTACGAAGGCTACGGCATCGGCGGCGCGGCCATCATCGTCGACACCATGACCGACAACCGCGTGCGCACCGTGGCCGAGGTGCGCCACGCCTTTGCCAAGCACGGCGGCAACATGGGCACGGAGGGCTCGGTGGCCTTCCAGTTCAAGCACTGCGGGCAGTTCGTCTTCGCACCGGGCACCGACGAGGACAAGGTCATGGAGGTGGCGCTGGAGGCCGGCGCCGAGGATGTCGTGACCGATGACGACGGCGCCATCGAGGTGCTGGCCGCGGTCGGCGACTTCGAGGCCGTGAAGAACGCACTGGAGGCCGCCGGCCTGAAGCCAGAGGTGGCCGAGGTCACGATGCGCGCCGAGAACACCGTCGAGGTGACGGGCGAGGACGCCGCGAAGATGCAAAAACTGCTCGACGTCCTGGAGGATCTCGACGACGTGCAGGACGTCTACCACAACGCGGCGCTGTCCGAATGAAAGCCTGCGCATGAGAGTCCTGGTCATCGGCGGCGGCGGCCGCGAACATGCGCTGGCCTGGAAGCTGGCGCAGTCGGACCGCGTCTCGCGCGTTTTCGTCGCGCCGGGCAATGGCGGCACGGCGCTCGACAAACGGCTCGAGAACATCGACATCACCGAGCCGGCGGCGCTGCGGGCCTGGGCGCTGCAACAGAAGATATCGCTGACGGTGGTGGGTCCCGAAGGGCCGCTGGCCGCCGGCGTGGTCGACGAGTTCCGCGCGCACGGGCTGCGCATCTTCGGGCCGACCCGCGCGGCGGCGCAGCTGGAGAGCTCCAAGGCCTTTTCCAAGGCGTTCATGCAGCGCCACAAGATTCCCACGGCCGAGTACGAGAGCTTCACCGAGGCCGCGCCGGCGCACGCCTACGTCGATGCGAAGGGCGTGCCGATCGTGGTCAAGGCCGACGGGCTGGCGGCGGGCAAGGGCGTGGTGGTCGCCATGACGGCCGCCGAGGCACACGAGGCCATCGACTTCATGCTCGAAGGCGACAGGTTCGGCGTCACGCACAACGAGGACCAGGACGGAAAGGCCGCGCCGCGCGTCGTCATCGAGGAGTTCCTGCATGGCGAGGAAGCCAGCTTCATGGTGCTGTGCGACGGCAGGAACGTCGTCGCGCTCGCCACCAGCCAGGACCACAAGCGCCTGCAAGACGGCGACGCCGGCCCGAACACCGGTGGCATGGGCGCCTACTCGCCGGCCCCGGTCGTCACCGCCACGGTGCATGCGCGCGCCATGCGCGAGGTCATCCTGCCGGCCATCCGCGGCATGGAGCGAGACGGCATTCCCTACACCGGCTTTCTTTACGCCGGCCTGATGATCGACGCCGAAGGCCACGTCAAGACGCTCGAATTCAACTGCCGCATGGGCGACCCGGAGACCCAGCCGATCCTGCTGCGGCTCAAGTCCGACCTGTTCGAGGTGCTCTGGCACGCGACCGACGGCACGCTCGACACGGTCGAGCTGCAATGGGACCGCCGCACCGCGCTCGGCGTGGTGATGGCGGCCGACGGCTATCCGCTGGCGCCACGCAAGGGCGACCGCATCATGGGCATTCCGCCCGAGGCGCCCGACGCCGTGGTGTTCCAGGCCGGCACCGCGCTGCACGACGGCGAGTTGCGCACCAGCGGCGGACGCGTGCTGTGCGTGACGGCGCTGGCCGACAACGTCAGGCTGGCGCAACAGCGCGCCTACGAGGTCGCGTGCCGCATCCAGTTCGAGGGCGCGCAGTACCGGCGCGACATCGGCTTTCGCGGCATGCCGGGCGCGCGCCAAGGCACTTGATGCAACACGCGCCTGAACGCGTCGGTGCCTGGCTGCGCGGCCTGCAGCAGCGCATCGTGGCGGCCGTCGAGGTCGTCGAAGGCAAAGGCGGCGCGCGCTTCACGACCGACGCCTGGGTGAAGGCGGCGGGCGAGCCCCTGCAGGGCAGCGGCCTGACCTGCATCCTGGAAGGCGGCGCCGTGTTCGAGCGCGCCGGCTGCGGCTTCTCGCAGGTGCGCGGGTCGCGACTGCCGCCCTCGGCCACCCAGCACCGGCCCGAGCTGGCCGGCGCGCCTTTCGAGGCAACGGGCGTGTCGCTGGTGTTCCATCCGCGCAACCCCTACGTGCCGATCGTCCACATGAACGTGCGGATGCTGGCTGCCCTGCCGGCGGGCGGCGAGCCCGTCTGCTGGTTCGGCGGCGGCATGGACCTGACGCCCTGCTACGGTTTCGAGGCCGACGCGGTGCACTTCCACGCCGCCTGCCGCGATGCGCTGGCCCCGTTCGGCGCCGACAAGTACCCGCGCTTCAAGCAGT
>JAQGLP010000431.1 GCA_028292835.1 Variovorax sp. | reverse complement strand
GCGACTCGCGGGTGCGCTTGCGGGTCCTCACGACCAGGCCGAGCTGCGAGAAGCCGCTGGCCGTGGTCTTGACGCGGTCGCGCGCCCGCTGCGTGCGCAGTTCGGCCCGTACCGCCGCGCAGTGGTCGGCGCGCGCCATGTCGATGAAGTCGACGATCACGATGCCCCCCAGGTTGCGCAAGCGCAGCTGCCGCGCGATCGCGTGGGCCGCCTCCAGGTTGGTCTTGAAGATGGTGTCGTCGAAATTGCGCGCGCCGACGAAGCCGCCGGTGTTGACGTCGACCGTGGTCAGGGCCTCGGTCTGGTCCACCACCAGATAGCCGCCCGACTTCAGGTCGACCCGGCGGCCGAGCGCCTTGGCGATCTCGTCGTCGATGGAGTAGAGGTCGAAGATCGGCCGCTCGCCGCTGTAGTGCTGCAGCTTGGCCGCGGCCTGCGGCATGAATTCGCGGCCGAACTTGACGAGCGCCTCGAACTGCTCGCGCGAGTCGATGCGGATGGTCTGCGTGGCCTCGCCGGTCATGTCGCGCAGCACGCGCTGCAGCAGGCTCAGGTCCTGGTGCAGCAGCGACATGGCCGGCAGCCGCGAGGACAGGTCACGGATGCGCGACCAGGTCTTGCGCAGGTAGGCAATGTCCTCGGACATCTCGGCGTCGCTCGCATCCTCGCCGTTGGTGCGCAGGATGAAGCCGCCGGTCTGCGGGTCGCGCGCGCCTGCCCCGCCTTCCGCCTGCGCCGCGGCCTCGCCGAGCGCCTGCAGCCGCGTTCTCAGGGCCTCGCGCTGGTCGAACGGGATTTTTTGCGACACGCCGATGTGGTTGTCCTGCGGCAGGAACACCAGCAACCGCCCGGCGATGCTGATCTGCGTCGACAGCCGCGCGCCCTTGGTGCCGATCGGGTCCTTGATCACCTGCACCAGCAGCGGCTGGCCCTCGAACACCTGCTTCTCGATCGGCACCATGGCGCCGCCATTGCGGTGGTCGCGGGCATCGCGCTCGGGGTTGGCCGACATCGGCCGCGAGCCGGGCGTGAAGGGTGCCACGATGTCGGCCACGTGCAGGAACGCGGTGCGCTCCAGCCCGATGTCGATGAAGGCCGACTGCATGCCGGGCAGCACGCGCGCCACCTTGCCCAGGTAGATGTTGCCGACCAGCCCGCGCTCCAGCGTGCGCTCGACGTGCAGCTCCTGCACCGCCCCCTGCTCGACGAGCGCGACGCGCGTCTCCTGCGGTGACCAGTTGATCAGGATGTCTTGTTGCATGCGCCGCTTCGATTCAAAACCGCAGCCCGGCGTCGCGCAACAACTGCGCGGTCTCGAACATCGGCAATCCCATGATGCCCGAATAGCTGCCGCTGATATGTTCGATGAAGGCCGCCGCACGGCCCTGCACCGCATAGGCGCCGGCCTTGCCGAGCGGCTCGCCGCTGGCGACGTAGGCCGCGATCCGCGTGGCGGCCAGGGGCGCGAAGCGCACCCGGGACACGCTGAGCGCGGCGTCGCTGCCACGGCCGTCATGCAAGGCCACGGCGGTCAGCACGCGGTGCGTGCGTCCGGCCAGCAGCACCAGCATGCGTTGCGCGTCGTCTGCGTGCTCCGGTTTGCCCAGGATGGTGCGGCCGAGCGCCACGGTGGTGTCGGCGCACAGCACCGGCGCCGCCGGCAGGCCGCGGCGTGCGAGACGCGCCATGGCGGCGTCCAGCTTGAGCGCGGTCACGCGCCGCACATAGGTGGCGGGCGCCTCGCCGGGCCGTGCCGCTTCCAGCGCCTCGGCGTCCTCGTCATCCCCGGCCAGCAACGGACGGTGAGCGACGCCGAGCTGGTCGAGCAGCTGGGCGCGCCGCGGACTCTGCGAGGCGAGGTAGATGAAGCCGGGCATGGCGCGGGCGCTGCCGCTCATTCGCGGTGGTAGGGGTGCCCGGCATTGACCGACCAGGCACGGTAGAGCTGCTCCACCAGCAGGACGCGCGCCATCGCGTGCGGCAGCGTCAGGTCCGACAGGCGGATGCGCTCGTGCGCGGCGGCCTTGAAGGCGGGGTCGAGCCCGTCAGGCCCGCCGATCACGAGCGAGACGTCGTCGCCCGCCTCCTGCCAGGCGCGCAGGCGCGCCGCCAGCGCCTTGGTGGTGACGGCCGTGCCGCGCTCATCCAGCGCCACGACGCGGCTGCGCGGCGCGGCCGAGGCAATGGCGGCCTCGATGCGCTCGCGCTCGGCCGCATACAAGGTTTCCAGCGTCTTGGAGCCGCGTGGCTCGGTCTTGACGGCGCGCAGCTCGAATTTGATCTCGGGCGGAAAACGCTTCGCGTAGTCGTCCCAGGCCACCTGCGCCCAGTCGGGCACACGCTGCCCGACGGCAACCACCAGCAGCTTCATGCGCTGCGGGGCGGGGCCGTCTTGCGGGCGGTTTTCCTGGCGGGCCGTGCGCCGGCGTCGCCGTCGCCAGCACGCGCCGCACGCGGCTTGGCCACGGACGCGGCGGTCTTTTCGGCTGCCGGTGCGCGGGAGGACCTGGCGGCCGGCCTGGAGGCTTTTTCAGCCGCCGGCATGGCCGAAGCATCGGCAGCGGGCCGGGTTGCCGTCTTCACGGCGGCCCGTTTTGCGACGACTTTCTTCGCAACCGTCTTCTTCGCAGCCGACTGCATCGGGGACTGTTGGGGGGCGCCCGCGCCGTCCAAGCTCCTGGGCGCCACCGCGCGGTCCGCTGCGGCTTTCCTGGCGGGCGCCTTGCGCGCGGCGGGCTTCTGGATTTTCTCGGCCTTGGCGGCCTGTTCGGCTTCGCGGATGGCAGTCTTGGCAGCGCTCGAGCGGCGCAGCGTGGTCTTCGCGGCCGCCGTCTTCTTGGCAGCGGGGGTGCCGCTGGCCGTGGCCACGGGCTTGGCGGCGCCGAGCTTCAGGCGCACCGGCGTCTCGCCCCAGATTTCTTCGAGATGGTAGTACTGGCGGATGGCGGGCTGCATGACATGCACCACGGCGGCGCCGCAGTCCACGATGATCCATTCGCCATTGGTCTCGCCTTCGAGGCGGGGCTTGGCGAAGCCGGCTTCCTGAACGGCGTCGCGCACGCTGGCGGCCAGCGCCTTGGTCTGGCGGTTGGAGGTCCCGGAGGCGACGATCACGCGCTCGAACAGCGGCGAGAGGTGCTCCGTGTCGAAAACCTGGATGTCTTGCGCCTTGACGTCTTCGAGTCCATCGACGATGGCCCTTTGCAGTTTCTGGGTGTCTTTCTTGGCGGCGGCTTCAGTGGTCATCAGGCAGGTAAGTAGAGAGAGTGTTGGTCAATATAGCGCGCAACGGCGGGCGGAACCAGCGAACCGATGTCCTGGCCCGTCGCGCGGCGTGTCCGGATCAGGGTCGCGCTGAGCGGCATCGGCGCGATTTCAAGCGTCTCGAAACGGGCGCCGGCCGGCATGCCGGGCAGATCTTTGGGATCGAATTGTCCGCTTGCGCCCACCCCATCAGGTCGTTGCGCTACGGAAATGATAGCAACCGACAAGATTTCGCGCCAACCGTGCCAGCTCGGCAGGGCGGCCGCCTGGTCGGCGCCGAGGATCAGCACCGGCTGCGCGCCGGGTTGCTCCCGCTTCAATTCATTCAGTGTTTCGAGGGTATAGGTCGGCCCGCTGCGCAGCACTTCGCGCGCATCGACCACGGTCCGTGGCAGGTCGCCAAAGGCCAGCTGGGCCATGGCGAGCCGGTCGGCCGCCGCGCTCAGTCCGTGCGCCTTGTGCCAAGCCTGGCCAGTCGGGAAGATGCGCAACTGCGCCAGGTCGAGCTGCACCAGCGCGGCCCGCGCCAGCGCGACGTGTGCGTTGTGCGGCGGATCGAACGCGCCGCCGAACACGCCGATGCGCCTGCCCGCCAGCGCCGCGCCTTCGCCCGCGAGACCCTGCGCTGCAACGGCCGGGATGCGGGCCGCCCTGCCAGTGCGTGGCCGCCCGGGGTTCACACCCACTCGCGTCGCACAAGAAAATCGCTGTACAGCGCGGCCTCCGGCGTACCCGCTTCGGGTTGCTGGCGGTAGGCCCAGCTGGCCAGCGGCGGCATCGACAGCAGGATCGACTCGGTGCGCCCGCCCGACTGCAGGCCGAAGTGCGTGCCGCGGTCCCACACCAGGTTGAACTCAACGTAGCGCCCGCGCCGGTAGAGCTGGAAGGCGCGCTCGCGCTCCCCGTACGGCGTGTCGCGGCGGTGCTCCACGATCGGCAGGTAGGCCGGCAGGAACGCCTCGCCCACCGAGCGCAGCAGCTCGAAACTCCGGTCCGCGCCCAGCTCGGCAAAATCGTCGAAGAAGACGCCCCCGACACCGCGCTGCTCGCCGCGGTGCCTGAGGTAGAAATATTCGTCGCACCACTGCTTGAAGCGCGGGTACTTGTCGGGCCCGAACGGCTCGAGCGAGCGGCGGCAGGCCTGGTGGAAATGCACCGCGTCGTCATCGAAGCCGTAGCAGGGCGTCAGGTCCATGCCACCGCCGAACCAGAACGCAGGCGCGCCGCTGGCGGGCGTGGCCGAGATCATGCGCACGTTCATGTGGACCGTCGGCGCGTACGGGTTGCGGGGATGGAACACCAGCGACACGCCCATGGCCTCGAACGACGCGCCCACCAGCTCGGGCCGGTGCTGCGTGGCCGAGGGCGGCAGCCTGGGGCCGGTGACGTGCGAGAAGCCGCAGCCGGC
>JAQGLP010000429.1 GCA_028292835.1 Variovorax sp. | reverse complement strand
CGCTCGCCAACCTCGACCCGCCGCACCAAGCCGACTGGATGCAGGCCATGCGCACCCTGGTGGTCGCGGGCAGGACCGTGGTCAGCGTGCTGCACGAACTCTCGATGGCGCTGGCCGCCGACCGGCTGGTCGTGATGGCCGGCGGCCGCGTCGTGCACCACGGCGCCTGCGGCGACGAGGCCACCCGCGCGGCGCTCGAGCGGGTGTTCGACCACCGCGTGGCGGTGCACCGCGTGGCCGGGCAGTGGATTGCCTTGCCGCGATGAGATCCGTTTCCCCTGCCTTCCACTCCACTTCCAAACTTCACATGCAAATCGAAAATCCCCCCACCGAAAAGCCCTATGAAAAAGCCGAGGGCGAACGCCGCGGCTTGGTGCTCGTCAACACCGGGGACGGCAAGGGCAAGAGCACGGCGGCCTTCGGCCTCGCGCTGCGCGCGCACGGTCGCGGCAAGGCCGTCAGGATTTACCAGTTCATGAAGGTGCCCAGCGCGCGCTTCGGCGAGCATCGGATGTTCGAGCAACTCGGCATTCCCATCGAGGGGCTGGGCGACGGCTTCAGCTGGAAGAGCCAGGACCTCGAGCGCTCGGCGCAACTCGCGCGCGACGGCTGGGAGAAGGCCCGGGCCGCCATTCTGTCGGGCGAGCACTTCCTGGTGGTGCTCGACGAGATCACCTACCCGCTGATCTACGGCTGGCTGCCGCTCGACGGCGTGCTCGAGACGCTGCGCGCGCGACCGAAGGAGGTGCACGTGGTGCTCACCGGCCGGCGCTGCCCGCTCGAGCTCATCGAACTGGCCGACACCGTGACCGAGATGCAGATGGTCAAGCACGCCTTCAAGGCCGGCATACCGGCGCAACGCGGCATCGAGGACTGAGCCCGATGGACCAGGAAACGCCCGCGCCCGCCTTTGCGGTCGATGCCGTGCAGGCGGTGTACCGGGCCATCCGCGAGCGCCGCGACATGCGCCATTTCGCCGGCGGGCAGGTGGCTCCCGAGCTGTTGCACCGTCTGCTGGAGGCGGCCCATCACGCGCCCAGCGTGGGCTTCATGCAGCCCTGGCGCTTCATCCGTGTTCGCGATCCCGGGCTGCGGCTGCGCCTACACCAGGCGGTCGAGGAGGAGCGCGTTCGGACCGCGCAGGCCCTGGGCGAGCGCCAGGATGAGTTCATGCGCCTCAAGGTGCAGGGCATCCTGGACGCGGCCGAGTTGCTGGCTGTGGCGTTGGCCGACGGGCGCGAAAAACACGTCTTCGGCCGCCGCACCCTGCCGCAGATGGATCTGGCCTCCGCCGCCTGCGCCATCCAGAACCTGTGGCTGGCCGCGCGCGCCGAAGGCCTGGGCATGGGCTGGGTGTCTCTTTTCGAACCGACCGAGGTGGCCCGCCTGCTGGGTCTCCCGCCCGGCGCCGAGCCGATCGCCTTGCTCTGCCTGGGCCCGGTGCACGCCTTCTACGACGAACCGATGCTGCAGCGCGAACGCTGGGCGCGGCGCGAGGCCCTGCCTTCGATGGTGTTCGACGACCGCTGGGGCCAACCCTGCGCGCTGTTTGCGCCGCAGCCGACCGCGGCACCGGCGGCGCGGCCGGACGAGCTCGATGCTTGAGGCCGCGGTGCCGTCGTGGCCGATGGCGGCGGCCGTGGTGCTGGCATTGCTGATCGACCATGGGCTTGGCGAGCCGCCGGCACGCTGGCATCCGGTGGTCTGGATGGGCGGTTACCTGGGTTGGACCGGCCGCAGGATCGCTCCGCGCAGCGCTGCCGGCACACCGTCCGGTCAACGCGATTTCAAGCGCTTCTGGGCTGGCGCCCTGGCCTGGTGCGCAGGGGCGGCGGTCGTCTGGATGGCGACTTGGGCCTTGCAGGCGGTGGCGCATCGGCTGCCGCCATGGGCCGCGGCGCTGCTGATGGGCCTGGCGCTCAAGCCGCTGCTGGCCTGGCGCATGCTGCGGGACGAGGTGCTGGCGGTCGAGGCTGCGCTGGCCGAATCGCTCGACGCCGGCCGCGCCCGGCTGGCCCGCCTGGTGAGCCGCGAGGTGGCCCAGCTTGGCGAGGCCGGAGTGCGCGAAAGCGCCATCGAGTCGCTGGCCGAGAACCTGAACGACTCGGTGGTCGCGCCGGTGTTCTGGTTCGTGCTGCTGGGCCTGCCCGGCGCGGCGCTCTACCGCTTCGCCAACACCGCCGACGCGATGTGGGGCTACCGCGGCGAGTGCGGCGGCCGCGACTGGGAGTGGGCCGGCAAGTGGGCGGCGCGCGCCGATGATGCGCTCTCGTGGCTGCCGGCCCGCCTCACGGCGGCACTGCTGGTGCTGGCGGGCTTTCTCTGCCGTCCTCGCAAAGGGGCCGGGCCAAGCGCGTCCTTTCCGACGCTGCGCCGCGAGGCCCGCCGCACGCCGTCGCCCAACAGCGGCTGGCCGATGGCCGCCATGGCGCTCGCGCTCGGCGTGCGCCTGGGCAAGCCGGGGGTCTACGTCCTCAACGAAAAAGGCCGTGAACCGCGGCCTTCGGACACCCGCCGCGCCGCGATGCTCGGCGCCCGGGCCGTCATCGCGCTCGCGGCGGGGGCGACGCTGGCTATGCCTTGGCCAGCGCTGCTGTCGGGGCAATGGAGCCTGCCGGGCCCTTGGCCGAGATGAACAGCAGGATCAGGATCGTCGCGAGGAACTCGACGCCGGCGATGGTCATGAGTCCGTGCGAATACTGGCCGGTGCTGGTCTTCAGGTAGCCGAGCAGCTGCGGCGAGAAATAACCCGCCAGGTTGGCCACCGAGTTGATGACGGCCAGCCCGACCACGATCGCCGTGCCCGACAGGTAGCGGCTCGGGATCTGCCAGTAGATCGGGATCGCCCCCATGGTGCCGGCCGACGACAGCGCCAGCGAGACCACCACGCCCGCGACGTTCCTCTGGCCGAGAAAGTAGGCTGCCATCAGGAGCCCGGCGGCGCCCAGCGCGACGGCCATGGCGGTGTGCCAGCGCACTTCCTTGCGGCGGTCCGACAGGTAGCCGTTGCCGATCATGCCGATCCAGCCGCAGGCGTAGATGCCCGCCATGACCCAGCCCAGCGTCTTGATATCGGTGATGCCGACCTCGCGCACCAGGCTCGGACCGTAGAACACCAGCGTCGCGTTGCCCGCCACGATGCAAAAGAAGATCACGATCAACACCCAGATGCGCGGGTTGCGCATCGAGGCCCAGAAGCTGTGCTCGCGCGCGCCCAGCGCCGTGGCTTCGGCGGCCAGCTCGTACTCGACATGGTGCTTCTGCCGGGGGCTGAGCCACCGCGCCTTGGAGGGCGAATCGCTCAGCAGGAAGTACGCCACCACCCC
>JAQGLP010000390.1 GCA_028292835.1 Variovorax sp. | reverse complement strand
GGCGAGCTGCCGCAGGGTGGCGGAGCGCACCAGCGGCAGATCGCCCGGCAGCACCAGCCAGCCGCCGGCCTCCGCGGTCGCGCGCACAGCGGCCGCGATCGAATCGCCCATGCCGGGATGGCCGGCGTCTTCCAGGTGCCACGGCAGGCCGCTCGCGCGGACCGCATCGAGCGTGCGCTCCAGCACCGCGCGTCCGGCCAGCGGCGCCTGCAACTTGTGCAGCGTGCCGCCGGAAGCACGAAACCGCTCGCCACGCCCAGAGGCCAGCACCAGCACCACGGGTAGGCGTTGCATGTCATTCGAAGTCGGCGTGGTCTTCATGCGCGCAGTATGCGGCGCATCGACAATGCCGACATGAACGCTTCCACCCCCCCGCCCCTGACCGCAGTGCAGCTGGCCGACCTGCGAAAAAGCTACGAGCGCGCCGAGCTCGACGAGGCGCACAGCGACACCGAGCCGCTGCGCCAATTCGGACGCTGGCTCAACGAGGCCGTGGCCGCGCAGGTGCCGGAGCCCAACGCCATGACGCTGGCCACCGTCGGCAGCGACTTGCGGCCGTCGACCCGCATCGTGCTCATCAAGGGGTTCGATGCGCGCGGCATCGTCTGCTACACCAACTACGACAGCCGCAAAGGCCAGGAGTTGGCTGGCAACCCCTACGCGGCGCTGCAGTTCCACTGGGTCGAACTGGAGCGCGTGGTGCGCATCGAGGGCACCATCGAAAAAATCAGCGAGGCCGAAAGCGACGCGTATTTCGCCAGCCGCCCGCTGGATTCGCGCTTGGGCGCCTGGGCCAGTCCGCAAAGCCAGGTGATCGGCGGCCGTGAGGTGTTGGTGAAGAACGCGGCGCTGGCCGCGGCCAGATACCTGCTGTCGCCGCCCCGGCCGCCACACTGGGGCGGCTACCGGCTGGTGCCCGACCGCTGGGAGTTCTGGCAGGGCCGCAAGAGCCGGCTGCACGACCGCCTGCGCTACCGGATGGAGCGCAGCGCGTGGGTGCGCGAGCGGCTGGCGCCCTGATGCCCGGGCGAAAGCCCGGCATTCTCACGACCCTCCCCGTCATCTCATCCAGGGGTCAGGCAACCCCTGGTGGCCGCGTCATCGCGTGCCCGAGACCTCGACGTCCACGCGACGGTCGGGCTGCAGGCAGGCGACCAGTTGCGGGGTGGCCCGATTGCCTTTGCATTCACCGGCCCTGGTCACTGGAGCAGCCCCTCCCACGCCGGCGGCCACTATCTTGTCCGCCGGGATGGCCGCGGACGCCACCAGATAGGCGCTGACCGCCTGGGCACGGCGCGTCGAGAGTTTCAGGTTGTACTCCCGCGAACCGATCCGGTCGGTATGCCCCGTGACCTTGACGGCGTCATAGCGGGTGCCGTTGAGGTCTGAAGCAAACTTGTCGAGTGCCCGCTTGCCGGCAGGCTTCACGGTCGCCTGGTTGAAATCGAAGAGGGAGTCTGCGGAAAAAGTCACTTTCGCAGGCGGCGCGGGCAAGGGAGGCGGCGGTGGCGCAACGGCCACCGGCGCGGCGGCGATGGCGACAGGTTCGGCCACCACCACGCGCGGGGCAGGCGCCTGCACTTTCCCGCCAAACCGGTAGACCAGGCCGACCGAGACCAGATCGACGTGTCCCTTGTTGCCGACCGCGTCGTTGATCCGGTAGCGTTCCGCCTCGATGCGCATTGCCAGGGCGTCAGTGAAGTCGTACATCAAGCCTGCGCCCACCTTGTAATTGGTCTGGCGCCTGCCGGGGTTGGGGTCGGCGTAAGGCACGCGCGCCGCGCCCGTCGCGGCGAACTGGTCTCTGGCGTGCACCGAAGTCAATCCCACCCGGCCCAGCACGGAAAGCTTGTCAGTGACGGGCAGAATGCCGACCGCATCCAGATTCAGGCCATCGAGCCTGATGTTGCCGTTCAGCGTGCCCGCCGGCAGGGTTGTCGCGCTGTAGCCGAACTTTCCCAGGCTGAACCAGCCGCCTTCGAGGGCGAAGTTCCGGTTGAACTGGTAGCCGCCAAAAAGCTTGTAGCCGGCGTCGCGGTCTCGATCGGAAATCGAGCTCGTGGCCAGACCCTGGCCCAGCAGGCCGCTGGTGATCCTGGCGTCGTCGATCGTCGCGCTCGACTGGCCAATGTTCGCCCCGCCGTACCAGCCGCCGGCATCCTGTGCCATGGCGAAGGGGCCGGCCAAGGCCGCCAATGTCAACACACCCAGTGTTCCTGAAGTTTTTGCCAATTTCATTTTTTTCTCTAGGAGCCTCACAGGGCCGGAACGTTGATGACCGTGTCCACGAGCGTGACGGAGGCACCCAGGGACAACACCCTGCCGTTGAGCGTCGTGATCGAACTGGCGCCGGCGGTCGAGAACACGGCGCCTGCCTTGGAAATGATGGTTCCGACCATCGTCCCTCCCCCGGCGGCGTTGATCGTCGCGGCCGTGCCGACCTGCCAGAAGACGTTCTTGGCCTGTGCGCCATTGGCCAGGACGATGCTCTGCGGGAAAGCCGCTCCAGGGCCACCCACCGTGAGCGTCGTCGCCATCTGGAACACCCACACGGCATTCGCGTTGCCCTGCGCGTCGAGCGTCAGGTCGCCGCCCTGAATCATGAAGGAACCGGCCGCGGCGGTATAAGTGCCGGGTGCCAGCACCAGCCTGGCCAGGTTGCCTGCGCCGGGATCGGGGCCACCGGGCATGGCCACCAACGCGTCGTATGCGGCTAGCGCATCTGCGAGCGCCTGCGTTGCGATCACGAAGGTGGCTGCAGTTCCCTCACTCGGACAGGCCACCGTCGGCGGCGGCGCAGCCGTGTAGATCTTGCCGTTGACGGCTCCGATATTCAGCGGCGTTTCCGTGTAAGTGCACCCCGGCCCGGCGTCGTGGAATCCGGTGACCGTGGTGGAGACGCCGGTGGTCCCGATGTCACCGCTGACTGCCGTCCTGATCCCGGCGTTGGTCATTCCGGCGGAGCCGCCGAAGGTACCGAACGAAGAGGCCGATCCCAGGGAAATCGGCGCCGGGGCGGGCACCACGCAAGTGCCAACCGTGAAGTTCCACGAGAAGTCATTTGCCATGGCATTGGCCGGGATGGCCAAGTCCTTCGTCCCGGTGGCGTTGCCTTTGATCCGGGCCGTGTAGGTGGCACCGGCCGTGAGAGGGCCGAGCGGCGTGAAGGTCGCAATACGGCCTGTGGCGGCGTCGAGAACGACGGATGCCGCTGTCACGGGCAGGGAGGCGGGCGCTGGCCCCGTGACTGTGAAAATGGCCGAGTTGAGGGTTGCCGGGTCCATTCGCACGCCGGACGGCACGCTGAAGGTGGCGTTGACGGGCGCGTTGGGGCACACGCCCGCAGCACCGGCGGCGGGATTGGTGGACAGCACCGAGATATTGGCTGCCGGAACCGGGGCCGCGGTGGCAAAGCTCCACACGTAGCTGCTTGCCGCGGGCAGCGGGGCCTGGTTACCTGCCAGCGCATTGCCTGCCAGGTCGGTGGCTGCGACCTGGATCGTGGCGGTATAGGTCGTGCCCGCCGCAAGGACGGCCGTTGGCGTGAAGACCGCGGTCCTGTTGCCCACAACGTAGCTGACAGTGCCTGCGGGAGCGACGCAAGGTGCCGCGCAGGTCAGCGAAAAGCTGGCCGCAGTGAGGGTTGCAGGCGCCATGTCCTCGGTGAATGCCGCGGTGATGGCCGTATTGGTCGGCACGCCGGTCGTCGGTCCGGGACTGGTCGTCACGGGGGAAGTCAGCACCACCCTGGGTCGGGTCGTGTCCGGCACGACGCCTGTGGTGAATTTCCACACGTAAGGCTGGGCCAGGGGCAAGCCCGTGGCGAGGCTTTTGGCCCCGGTGACCGTGGCGGTGTAGAGGGTCAGCGGCGCGAGCGGGGTCCCGGCTGCCAATGTCAGGATGGCGATTTTGTTCGTCGCGTCGAGCGCCACGGTGCCCCTGGGATTGACGCAGGGGGCTGTGCATGCCAGCGTAAAAGTGGCCGTGCCGTCGAGCGTGGCCATCGGCTCGCTGAAGGATGCGGTGACGAGCGTGTTGTTGACTGCAACGCCAATGGCATTGTTGACCGGCGCCACGGCAGTCACCGTGGGGGCCACGGCCTTGTCGATGGGTGGAACGACCGGAGGGGTGGGCACAACAGGTGCGGGTGCGACAGGCACAACAGGGGTGGCAGTGCCGTTAAAACCCAGGATGGCATCCCGTCCGCCGCCACCACCGCAGCCCGCCACAGAAGCCACCAGCAGCACGGCCATGAGCCACGGCCGGATGCTGGAATAGTGCTCGAATTTCTTCATTTTGCTTTCTTTGCGGAGATCTGATTTGGAAACCTTTGATGCGATCGGCCAAATTCAGATCGGCGTGCAAACAGAAGTCGGGCACCTGCCGTTGCGCAAATACTTGGTTACAGCATACACGTTTAGCAAAAAAATAGGTGCCAAAATACCGACGAAATCAATTTCATCTTCGCGAATTTGGTCCCTACAGCATCGAATCGTCGAGCAAATCCGCTTTTCTCCGACGGTTGCTCGACACTTTTAGTCGGATTCGAGCCTCCATTTCTCCTCTGTAGACTGCTCGGCTGCCCTGCAGCCACGGCATGCTTCTGAGGCATTCACGCAATTCTTTACAAAACCGGACGATACTGCAGGCGCCGACCCTTCATGGCTTTTGATCGGCCCTGCATCTCCGACCTTGAACCACAGTCTGCATCCCTGGTTTTCAAACAATAAGCGATGGACCGCCTCTTATTCAGGCATCCAATTCAGTCATGATTTCCCGGGACCAACGGTCTAGAACGTTGCCCGCAACCCGACCTTGACCGAGCGCCCCGGCAGCGGCGCGTTCGGGTACACCGTGGTGGTCAGGATCGATGCGGCGCTGTAGGCCAGCCGATCCGTCAGGTTGTCGATGCGGGCATACCAGGTGAGGTTGGCGCGCCCGGCTTTCATGCGGTAGGTCAGCGCGGCGTTCCACAGCGTGTAGCCGCTGGTTTCTCGCTGGCCCACCAGCGGCACGCGGTGCTGGGCCGCGATGGCGTCGAAGCCTGCGCGCGCGCTCCAGGGGCCACTGGTCCACGCCAGCGTGGCGCCGACTCGGGCTGGCGCGATGCGCGGCAGCGGCTCGCCGGTGTCGAGGTTGGTGGCCCGCACCAGATCCCCGCGCCACTCGAGGTCGAGCGAAGAGCCGGCGAGCGCCCCGCCGTTCGCGGCGTCCCAGCGTCCGAGACCGCCCGGGCCCATGAGCCGCACGTTGCCGCTGGCCTCCAGCCCGGTGAAACGCGCACGCACGCCGCGGTAGACGTATTCGGCGAGCACGTCCGGCAGCACCGGCCCGGCCTCGGTCTCGACCGGCCCCGGGTTGAGTTCGCCGCCCTCCCTGCCGCGCACGTTGCCGCTGGCCGTGAGGCCGATGTAGTTGCGAAAACGGCTCGCATAGGCGTTGACCCGCGCGCGGTTCGGGCCCGACTGCCACTGCGCGCCGAGGTCGAGCCCGACCGAGCGTTCCTTTTGCAACGCCGCATCGCCGACCTCCCAGGCGGCGGTCGCCACGTGCGGGCCGTTGGCGAACAGCTCGTAGTCCTTCGGCGCGCGTTCGGTGTAGGCCAGGTTGGCCGTCAGTTGCCACTCGGGCGTCAGGTTGACCAGCCCTCCCAGGGCCGCGCTGTGCGGATTGAAACTGCGCTCGCCGACCGCGAAGCGAGTGACCGCCGGATCGGGGTAGCCCAGCGACGCGACCCGCACGCTTTCGGTGCGCGCGCCGAAGCTGAGGCGCCCCCACGACGTGGGCAGCTCCTCGTGGAGGAACAGCGCGCTCTGGCGCGTGCGGCTGTGCGGGGCGAAGGCCTCGGTGCCGTCCGCCGAGAAGCGGCTGGATTCGCTCTGCAAGCCGACCAGCCCCTCGACGCCGGCGATGGCGCGGTGCCGCGCTTCCAGCCGCAGGTCGTCGCCCTGGTTGGCGAAGGTGGTGCCGGGCGTGACGCCCGTGTACTCGGTATGCCGGTAGTCGGTGTGGCTCAGCTTGCCGTGCAGCGTCGTGAAGAATCCCCCGGGCAGGCGCCACTCGCCTTCCAGCGCGTAGCGGTCGGAGCGCATGCCGATCGTCACGTCGTTCTCGGCCACCGTGCCGTAGGTGCTGCGGTAGGTGCTGACGGAGGCGCCCAGCCAGCCCTGGTCGAAGAAGGCCGTGCCGCCCAGCGCGCCGCCGTCGCTGCGGCTGGCCGAATTGCAGATGCGTCGCGCGAGCCCGGCCGCGCCGGGCTTGGCGCAGCCGAGTTCGATCGGTACGTTGACGTCGGCGGTTCCACGGCTGAAGGCGTCGGCGTGCAGCGCGAAGCGCCCGTTGCCGCCTTCGAGCAGCACGCCGCCGGACTGCTCGCGGTTGCCCGAGGCCACGCCCAGGTCGGCGCGGCCGCCGAAGCCCGTGATCGGCTCGCCCGGGATGCGGTTGTCGATGACGTTGACCACGCCGCCGACGGCACTGCCGCCGTATTGCAGCGCCGACGGGCCGCGCAGCACCTCGATGCGTTCGGTGACCAGCGCATCGACCGGCACCGCGTGGTCGTAGCTCAGGGACGAGGCATCCATCGACGATCCGCCGTTTTGCAGGATGCGGATGCGGTCGCCGTCCTGGCCCCGGATGACCGGGCGGCTGGCGTTCGGGCCGAAGTAGGTGCTGCTGACGCCCGGCACGCCGTCGAGCGTTTCGCCGAGCGTCGTCTTCGAACGCAGCAGAAGGCGGTCGCCCGACAGGCTTTCGGTGGGGGCGATGAGCTCGCCGCCGCCGAGCGGGTTGCCCGTCACGGTGACTTCGCGCAGGCTGCTGCCGGTGGGGGCGGCCGCTGGCGTGGCGGCAGCGGGAACGGTGGTGGAGGCGTCGTCAGCCGGGACCTGGGCCCAGGCGGCGCAGTGCGCGAGCGCGAAGACGGCGGCGCCGATGGCGCTGCGGCGAAAAATGACGGTCATTGTGAAAACTCGTTGAATCCATGGGAAAACCAACCGCAGCCTCCCGCGCGAACCTGTCGCAGCAAGGCGGCGCCACGGCGTGGCGAGAGGAAATTCAGCGAGTCACAGGAGGGCCGCGCGCCTGGAACAGCGCGACCCAGCGGGCGAGCGCTTCGCCCCGGAAATAATCGAACGTGGCCGTCGGCAGCACGAGAGGCAGCACGACCAGCGGCACCGTGAGCGCCGAGGCGCCACCCGCGAGTTGGTCGTAGAGCCGGCAGTCAGCGTCGGCGTGGGTGCCGAACAGCGCCAGGAGGCTGCTGCGAAGATCAACGGCGTCCGGCGCCTTGGCAGCCTGCGCCTGAACCCCGGGCCGGGTCTGCGTCTGGACGGATGCCGCGGCGAATGTCGTGGCAACGCGCGAGGCGCCCGCCGGTCCGTGCAGCACACGGTGCACGAAGCCGAGCGTCGATGCGAGCCCCAAAGCCAGCGCCAGGGCGAAGACGATGGTGGCGACGCAGCGCGAGGACAGTCTCATGCGTGTGCAGGCGGGTGGCTCGGGCGTATCAAACGGCTCGGGCGAGCTTCAGGTCTTGACCCGCGCCGCGAACGTCTTTCGAAACTTCTCGACCTTGGGCCCGACCACGAAGGCGCAATAACCCTGGTTCGGGTTGTTGAGGAAGTAGTCCTGGTGGTAGGGCTCGGCGGTCGAGTAGTTGGCGAGCGGCTTCACCTCGGTGACGATCGGCGTGCTGAACTGCCGGTCGGCCGCCATCTCGGCGATGACCTCCTCGGCCACGCGCTTTTGCGCCTCGTCCAGGTAGTAGATGCCGCTGCGGTACTGGGTGCCGACGTCGTTGCCTTGCCGGTCCGGCGTGGTCGGATCGTGCACCACGAAGAAGATTTCGAGGATCTCGCGCAGGCCGATCTGCGCCGGGTCGAACACCACCTTGACCACTTCGGCATGGCCGGTGCGCCCGGTGCAGACCTGTTCGTAGCTCGGATTGACAATCTCGCCATTGCAGTAGCCCGATTCCACGTCGAGCACGCCGCGCACCTTGTCGAACACGGCCTCGGTGCACCAGAAGCAGCCACCGCCCAGGACGATGGTTTCTTCGGCTTTGGACGACTCGGTCATGGCGGGCTCCGGTGGGATGAAGGTGAACGGCAGGCCCGTCATTGTCGCGCGGCTTGACGCTCCACCGGGGCACCGCTACATTACTAACCCGTCAGTCATTAATCTGCATGCCCGCTTCCAGCTATTTCGCCGACAAGCTCTGCCCCGTGCGCGCCAAGCGCGAGCGGCGCAAGGAGGCGCGCCCGGGCGAGTTGCTCGACGCGGCGCTTGATCTATTCGTCGAGAAGGGCTTCGCGGCCACGCGCTCCGAAGAGGTCGCGGCGCGCGCCGGGGTGTCCAAGGGCACGCTGTTCCTCTATTTTCCGAGCAAGGAAGAGCTGTTCAAGGCCGTCGTCAACGAAAACCTGGCGGGCCGCTTCGGCGCCTGGAACCAGGAATTCGACGCCTTCGAGGGCAGCACGCCCGATCTGCTGCGCCACGTCATGCGCGTGTGGTGGGAGCGCGTGGGCTCGACCCGCGTGTCGGGCATCACCAAGCTCATGATGTGCGAGGGCGGCAACTTCCCGGAGCTGGCGGCCTTCTACCAGCGCGAAGTGGTCAAACCCGGCCATGCGCTGCTACGACGCATCATCCAGCGCGGCATCGACCGCGGCGAGTTCGCGCCGGTGGAGGTGGACCTTGCGATCTACACGGTGCTCGCCCCGATGATGTTCCTCATGCTCTGGAAGCATTCCACGTCGATCTGCGTCGACCGCGAGATCCAGCTCGACCCGGAGCGCTACCTCGCCATGCAGACCGAGACCGTGCTGCACGGTCTTTGCAACGCGCTTGGCGCAAGCCGCCCATGAAGCGCAGCGTCAAGTGGCTGTTGGCGGGCCTGGTGCTGGCGCTGCTGGTGCTGGGCGCGTGGCGCGTGTCGTCGGTTCGCAAGGCGCAGCCGATCGCGCCGTCGGATGCGACTCCCGCGTCCACGGTCGTCACGCTCGGACCGGCCGACGTGGTGCGCGCGGCCGTGCGGGAACTGGTCCAGACGGTGCCGGTGTCGGGCACGCTGCGCGCGGTCGATACGGCCGTGCTCAAGGCGCGGGTCGCCGGCGAAATCAGCGGTCTCGCCGTGCGCGAAGGCGACCCGGTGGCCGCCGGCCAGGTCATTGCCCGCATCGATCCCGCCGAGTACCGGTCGCGTGTGCGGCAGGCGCAGGCGCAGGCCGACTCGGCCCGTGCGCAGGCCGACGTCACCCAGCGCGCCTACGACAACAACAAGGCGCTGGTCGAGCAGGCATTCATCTCCAGGAGCGCACTTGACACCTCGCAATCGAACCTGAATGCGGCGCTCTCGACCTGGCACGCCGCGCAGGCCGCCGTCGAGGTGGCGCGCAAGTCGCTCGACGACACGGTGCTGCGCAGCCCGATCGCCGGTCAGGTGGCGCAGCGCCTGGTGCAGCCGGGCGAGCGCGTCGGCATCGACACCCGCCTGATCGAGGTGGTCGACCTGAGCCGCATCGAGGTCGAGGCCACGCTGGCGGCGGCCGATTCGGTGGCCGTGCGCCCGGGCCAGCGCGCCACGCTCGAGATCGAGGGCGGCACCACCGGCCCGGGCGCTGGCGCCGCCGGGCGGCAGGTCGGCGCCAGCGTGGCG
>JAQGLP010000375.1 GCA_028292835.1 Variovorax sp. | reverse complement strand
CTGATTGCGATGCGGCGTGTACCGCGGAATTCATAGCGGCCCATCAGCGCTGCTTGTGCGCCGTGGGCCTCGATCGCGCGCGAGGCGCCATGCTCGGCGGCGTGGCTGTCGCTGTCCACGCGCCGGTAGCAACTGTCGGGCTCCAGCTCCCAGGCGTCGCACCCGTCGTGCAGGTAAGCCACCAGGCACTCGTCGATCAGCCGCTGGCGCAGGGCGGGATCGGTCACGGGCCAGGCAATCTCCACGCGCCGCATCATGTTTCGGTTCATCCAGTCGGCGCTCGAAAGATAAAGCGATTCGTCCTCGCCCTGCCGGAAGTAAAAGACGCGCGAGTGCTCCAGGAAGCGTCCGATCACCGAGCGCACCCGGATGTGGTCGGTCAGCCCCGGCAGCCGGGCCGGCAGCGTACAGGCGCCGCGCACGATCAGGTCGATGCGCACGCCCTTCTGCCCGGCCTTGACCAGCGCGGCGATCAGCAGCTCGTCGGTCAGCGCGTTCATCTTGGCGACGATGCGCGTCGGCTCCCCACGCTCGGCCGCGGCGCCCAGCGCCTCGATGCGCTCGACAAGCTTCTTGTGCAGGTCGAACGGCGCTACCCACAGGCGATGCATCTTGGGCAGGCGGCTCTGGCTGGCCAGGTGCACGAAAAGTGCCTCCATGTCAGCGGTCAGCAACGGGTCGGCCGTCAGGTGGCTGATGTCGGTGTAGAGCGCCGCCGTGCGCGGGTTGTAGTTGCCGGTCGACAGGTGCCCGTAGCGGCGCAGCTGGCGGCCCTCGCGGCGCGTTACCAGCAGCATCTTGGCGTGCGTCTTGAGGCCTACCACGCCGTAGACCACCTGCGCGCCGATCGACTCCAGCATCTCGGCCCAATTGATGTTGGCTTCTTCGTCGAAGCGCGCCTTGAGCTCGACCACCGCCGTGACCTCCTTGCCGCGGCGCACCGCCTCGCGCAGCAACTCCATCAGGGCGGAGTCGGCCCCGGTGCGGTAGATGGTCTGCTTGATCGCCAGCACCTGCGGGTCCAGCACGGCCTCGCGCAGGAACGCCAGCACGCCGTCGAAGCTTTCGAAGGGCTGGTGGATCAGTACATCGCCGCGCTGCAGCCGGCTGAAGAACGACTGGCCCGGCGACAGGGTGACGGGGTACGACGCCTTGTACGGGGTAAAGCGCAAGGGCTGGAAGCGCGGCTGGTCGATCAGGTCGATCAACTGCGTCAGCCGCGCCAGATTGACCGGCCCGTGCACCCGGTAGAGCGCCGCCGGCGGCAGGTTGAACTGTGCCAGCAAAAAGCCCGCCAGCGACTCGGCGCAGCTGGCCGACACCTCCAGTCGCACCGCCTGGCCGTACTGGCGGTGCTGCAGGCCCTGGCGCAGCGCGGCGCGCAGGTTCTTGACGTCCTCGTCGTCGACCGCGAGGTCGGAATGGCGCGTCACGCGGAACTGCGAGAAATCGCCCACTTCCCGGCCCGGGAACATGCCGGACAGGTGCGCGCGCACGATGCTCGACAGCGCCACGAACAGCGTCTTGCCGCCCGAGACCTTGGCTGGCATGCGGATCACGCGCGGCAGCACGCGCGGCACCTTCAGGATGGCGACCGGATTCTCGCGGCCGAAGGCGTCCTTGCCACCCAGGCGCACGATGAAGTTGAGCGACTTGTTGGCGACCTGCGGAAACGGATGCGCCGGATCGAGCGCCACCGGGA
This sequence comes from Variovorax sp., assembly GCA_028292835.1. Classification (GTDB taxonomy): domain Bacteria; phylum Pseudomonadota; class Gammaproteobacteria; order Burkholderiales; family Burkholderiaceae_C; genus Variovorax. The sequence continues at coordinate 864 of JAQGLP010000375.1, read as the reverse complement.
TCAGCAGCGGGCGCACCTCGCGCTCGAAATACTCGGCGACCCATTTGCGCTGCATCATGTCGCGCTCGCCGTGCGAAATGATGTGGATGCCGTGCCGGGCGAACGCCGGCATCAGTTCGTCGTTGTAGAGCGCGTACTGCTGCGCCACCAGCGCGTGCGCGGTTTCGGCCATGGCGTGGAACGACTCGACCGTGTAGTAACCTGCGCTCTCTGCCTCGTTGTGGGCGGCAAGGTAGGGAGCGCTGCGGACCTCGAAGAATTCGTCCAGGTTCGACGAGACGATGCATAGGTAGCGCAGCCGCTCCAGCAGCGGCACGTCCGCGCGCTGCGCCCAGTTGAATACACGCTCGTTGAAGGCCAGGATGCTGTGGTCGCGGTCGAGCAGGACGAGAGATTGCGCGCCGGTGCCCTCGGGTGTGACGTTGGGGACAGCAGGCGAGAACATGGGTATGGATTTCCGGAACGGACGAGCACGCCCGTCGGGCGACATGCCAACGATAAGACAGTCTGGTGACAGGCGCGTGACAGTGTTCGCCGCACCGTGCCCGCAGAACGCACCGACGTGCCGGGGTTTTAATACGGGGCCTTACCCACCCCGGAGTCTTCATGGCCGTCACCACCGTCCCGATCGACCTCTATTCATGGCCCACGCCCAATGGCCACAAGATCCACATCATGCTGGAGGAGTGCCGCCTGCCTTACCGGACGCATGCGGTGGACATCGGCGCGGGCGACCAGTTCGACCCGAGGTTCCTCGCCATCAGCCCGAACAACAAAATCCCGGCCCTTACCGATCCCGACGGTCCGGACGGCAAGCCGATCTCGCTGTTCGAGTCGGGTGCCATCCTGGTCTATCTGGCCTCC
>JAQGLP010000355.1 GCA_028292835.1 Variovorax sp. | reverse complement strand
AGAACCTGAATTCGGACGATCCCAGGAAGCGCGCACGCGCGGAGCAGAAGCTGATCGCGATCCTGCGGCAAAAGGACAACCACCTGAGAGTCGCGCAAGCCTGCGGACTCAGCCTGACCTACAAGGTATCGAGCGAATTCCTGGCCCGAACCCTGCGATCCGCCTGGAGCGATGTGTCCGTCGAGCACGCGCGCATCCTTGGATTCCCCACCGATTCCTGCGCGCCCTAGGCATCGCGACGAACCTGCCATGAGCACCTTCCCCAACTCCCCCAAACTGATCAAGGGCGGCCTGGTCATCGTCGACGCCGCCACCGCGCGCGTGCTGCGCATCATCTCGCTGCAATACAACAGCGACTCGCTGACCCGTTCGCTGCAGCCGCAGACCGCCGGCGGCGAGGCCAAGGACCGCGTCGAGCCGATGCGCTTCAAGGGCCCGGCGGTCGAGACGATCAAGCTCGAGGCCGACATCGACGCGACAGACCAGCTCGAATTCCCCGACCAGAACCCGAACGCCGGCCGGTTCGGCATCCAGCCGGAACTCGCGCTGCTCGAATCGCTGGTGTACCCGACCGCCTCGCAGCTCTCGGCGGTCGACAGCCAGGCCGGTTCGGGCACGCTCGAGATCGCGCCGATGCTCGCGCCGCTGGTGCTCTTCATCTGGGGCAAGAACCGCATCGTGCCGGTGAAGGTGAGCGACCTGAGCATCACCGAGGAGGCCTTCGACCCGGCGCTCAACCCGATCCGCGCCAAGGTCAGCCTCGGCCTGCGCGTGATGTCCACCGACGACCTGGGCTTCTCGACCAAGGGCGGCAGCCTCTTCATGGCTTACCTGCAGACGAAGGAGCAGCTCGCCGCCCAGGCGCGCACGGCGAGCTTCGCCACGCTCGGCATCGGAGGAATCGGCTGATGGACCCGGTACAAGCCTTTCTGCAGGCCAATGCGCTCGCGCCGCCGGCCTTCCCGCCGACGAGCCGCTACCACGGCATCGCGACCTCGCAACTCGTGCAGGCCGACGGCCGCACCGTCGTCTACGTGCAGCGCCGCTTCCTGCCGCCGCCCGAGAATTTCGCGCTGCTTCAGAGCGTGACCATCGTCGCCGGCGACCGGCTCGACAACCTGGCCGCGCGCTACATCGGCGACCCCGAGCAGTCGTGGCGCCTGTGCGACGCGAACCGCGCGATGCAGCCCGAGGCGCTGGTGGCGCACGTCGGCGCCACGCTCGCCATCACCCTGCCCGAGGGCATTCCGGGGGTCGGCGATGCTGGCTAAGGGCATCCAGATGACGCTGATGATGGGGCCGGTGATCCCGCTCCCGGCGCCGCGGGTCGTGATGGACGCGCTGAGCAGCGTCGAGGTGCGCACGTCCGACGGGGCGGCGAGCGGCTTTCAGCTGAGCTTCCAGTTCACGAGCAAGTCCGAGCTCAACACGATCTTCCTGATCGCCGCGGGCAACAGCGCCTCGATGGCGACGCCGCCGCTGCGGGTGCTGCTCATCGTCACCTTGAACGGTACGCCGCAGCCGCTCTTCGACGGCGTGATGACGAATGTCGAGGTGCAGGCGGGAAGCCCCGGCTCGCCCGGCACCGTGACCGTGACCGGCGAGGACCTGACCAAGGTGATGGACATGCAGGACTTCAGCGGCCTGCCGTTCCCGGCGCTGCCGGTCGAGGCGCGCGTGGCGCTGCTGTGCGCCAAGTACGCCGCCTTCGGGCTGATCCCGCTGCCGATCCCGATCCTGTTTCCCGACGTCTCAATCCCGATCGACAAGATCCCGGCGCAAAAGGGCACCGACCTGCAGTACATCCGCCAGCTCGCCGAGGACGTGGGCTATGTCTTCTACATCGACCCCGGCCCGGCGCCCGGCACCAACATCGCCTACTTCGGCCCCGAGATCAAGCTCGGCATCCCGCAGCCGGCGCTCAACGTCGACATGGACGCGCTCACCAACGTCGAGTCGCTGAGCTTCACGTTCGATCCGACCAAGGGCGTGCTGCCGATCGTCTTCATCCAGAACCAGCTGACGCGCCTGCCGATCCCGATCCCGATCCCGAACCTGAATCCCCTACAGCCGCCGCTGGGCGCGCTGCCGACGCCGATCACCAACCTGAAGATCCTGAAGGACACCGCCAAGCTCAACCCGATGCAGGCGATCTCGCGCGGGCTGGCCGAGGCGAAGAAGTCCCAGGACTCGGTCAGCGCCAGCGGCAGCCTCGACGTGCTGCGCTACGGCCGCGTGCTCAAGGCGCGCGGGCTGGTCGGCGTGCGCGGCGCCGGCATCGCCTACGACGGCCTCTACTACGTGCAGAGCGTCAAGAGCACGTTGAAGCGCGGCGAGTTCAAGCAGAGCTTCACGCTGACGCGCAACGGGCTCGTCTCGATCACGCCAAGGGTGCCGCCATGAGCGAGAAATTCTTCGGCAAGTACCGCGGCCTGGTACTCAACAACATCGACCCGATGCAGCTCAACCGGCTGCAGGTGCAGGTGCCCGACGTCGCCGGGCTGCTGCCCATGACCTGGGCGATGCCGTGCGTGCCGATGGCCGGCATCCAGAGCGGCATGGTCGCGCTGCCGATGATCGGCTCGGGCGTGTGGATCGAGTTCGAGCAGGGCGACCCGGACTATCCGATCTGGGTCGGCTGCTTCTGGGGCAGCGCGGCCGAGGTACCGGTGCTCGCGCGCGCGACGCCGCCCGGCGTCTCTGCGGTGACCTTCCAGACGCCGCTGCAAAACGGCCTGACGATCAGCGACCTGCCGGGGCCGACCGGCGGCATCATGCTCAAGAGCGCCACCGGCGCGACGCTGATCGTCAACGACACCGGCATCTACATCCAGAACGGCAAGGGCGCCTCGATCGTGATGACCGGCCCCACCGTCACCGTCAACGCCGGCGCGTTGACGGTGGTGTAGCGCAGCGCGCGGAGAAAAGCGATGCCCGGTCCCCTGCTCCACCTGGGCGCCACCGTGCTGTGCAGCCATGGCGGCCAGGCCATGCCTTCGGCGCCGAACCCGCGGGTGCTGGTTTCCGGCCAGCCGGTCGCGACGATGGCGGCGCCCTACCTGGTGGCCGGCTGTGCGTTCGCACCGCCCGGAGGAAACGGGCCGTGCGTGACCGCGCAATGGGTGGTCGCGGCGACGCGCGTGCTGGTCGCCGGCCAGCCTGCGGTGCTGCTCGACAGCCAGGCCATCTGCACGCCGACCGGCACGCCCCTGCTGCCGGTGGTGGCCCAGATGCGCGTGATCGGGAGTTGACATGACACTGTCCCCAAGCTCACTTCGTTCGCGGCCCCCCGAGGGGGCGCTCAACGCCCTTCGGGCGGCCGGTCAGGCGTCGAGATGAACGTCGCCTTTCCTTACCGCGTCGATGGCCGGGGCCGCACGGCCGAGGCGGAAAACGACGACGCCCACCTGCGCGACCTGATCGAGCAGGTGCTCTTCACCGTGCCCGGCGAGCGGGTGAACCGGCCCGACTTCGGCTGCGGCCTCCTGCAGCTCGTGTTCGCGCCGAACAGCGCCGAACTCGCCGCGACCTTGCAGGTGCTGGTGCAGGGCGCCTTGCAGCAGTGGCTGGGCGACCTGATGCGCATCGACGAAGTGCAGGCCGACAGCAGCGACGCGACGCTCTCGGTGGAGGTGCGCTACACGGTGCTGCGCACGCAGGCGAGCCGCAGCGCGAGTTTCACGCAGAAGGTGCCCACATGAACCCCGGCCAGTACGTGTGCCAGGCCCCGGGCCGCGTCGACGCGCTGCGCGAGGCGGCGCTTGCGAGCCCGCCGCGGCTGCTCAACGGCATCGCCTGGCTCGAAGTGCTGCCCGGGCAGCGCCGGCTCGAGGTGCATTTCGTGCATCCGCTCGAACGGGTGCCGGCGGCGCCGCTGACGGTCGCGAACGTCGAGATCCGAGGCGGCGTGCGCGTGCGCGATCCCCGGGTCACCGGCATCGCATGGCACGGCGAGGTGCTGCTCGTCGATATGGCCAGCGCCGGGGACTTCTCGCGCTACGTGCTGCGTCTGGTCGCGAACGCCGGCGTGGCCGCGCCGCCGGCCGAGATCGACCCCGCGCTCGCGCAGATCGAGTTCAGCTTCAAGGTCGACTGCCCGAGCGACTTCGATTGCCGCGCAGACCCCGCCTGCGCTCCCGAAGCCGTGACCGCGCCGGCGATCGACTACCTGGCGCGCGACTACGCGAGCTTTCGCCGCCAGTTGCTCGACCGCCTGTCGGCGCTGATGCCGGACTGGAACGAACGCCACGCGGCCGACCTGTGGGTGGCGCTCGCCGAAGCGGTGGCGTTCCGGGGCGACGAGCTCGCGTACTACCAGGACGCGGTGGCGACCGAGGCCTACCTCGGCACCGCGCGGCAGCGCGTCTCGGTGCGGCGCCACACCCGGCTGGTCGACTATGCCTTCCACGACGGTTGCAATGCGCGCGCCTGGATCGCGTTCGAGGCCGGCGCCGAGGCCGACGGCCAGACCCTCACGGGCTGCGACCCGGCGACCGGCCTGGGCGGCACGCTGCTGCTGGCGCGCGTGCCCGGCCTGCCGGTGTCCCTCGGGGCCGACGCCGCGCAGGCCGCGATCGACGCCGGGGCCGAAGCCTTCGAGCTGCTGCAGCCCGCGACGCTCCACACCGCGCACAACGCGCTGCGTTTTCACACTTGGAGCGACGACGAATGCTGTCTGCCCCGGGGCGCGACACGGGCCTTCCTGCGCGACGACGACCTGAACCGCTTGCGCCTGCGTGCCGGCGACGTGCTGTTGCTCGAATCGCTCGCCAGCACCACCACCGGCGAAGCCGCCGACGCCGACCGCCAGCAGCGCCACGCCGTGCGCCTGACTCGGGTGGACCCGCAAGCGCCGATGAACGGCGACGTGCGCGGCGTGGCCCCGGCGCGACGCGACCCGGTGACCGATCAGCCCTTCGTCGAGATCGAGTGGAGCGACGCCGACGCCTTGCCTTTCGCCTTGTGCCTGTCCAAGCGCATCCGCGGCGTGCTGGTCGGTGACATGGCGGGCGCCTGCGGCAACGTCGCGCTCGCCGACCACGGCCGCACCGCGCCGCGGATGGACGCGCTTACCGCCTTGCCCGGCGGACGCGTGCCCCGCTATCCGCTCGACCGCACGGCCGTCGCGCCCCTGACCCGGCAGGGCCGGGTCAGCAGTCCGCGCAGCGAAGAGCCGATCCTGCTCGACCCCGCCGCGAGCGCGGCCGCGGCGCTGCGATGGGACATGGCCGACGTGCGTCCGGCGATCGACGTGCGCAGCGAGGGCGAGCGGCGCCGCTGGTCGGCGCGGCACGACCTGCTCGCGAGCGGCGCGGAGGCCACCGAATTCGTCGTCGAGACCGAGAACGACGGCCACGCAGTGCTGCGCTTCGGCGATGGTGTCACCGGCCGGGCGCCGCCGGGCGAGGGCCTGCGGGCGCGGCTGCGCACCGGCAATGGCGCGGCCGGAAACATGGGCGCCGAGGCGATCGGCCACGTGGTGGCCCACGGCGTCATCGGCGTGCGCAACCCGATGGCGGCCGCGGGCGGCATCGACCCGCAGCCGCTCGAGCAGGCCCGGCTGTATGCGCCGCAGGCTTTCCGGCGCCAGGAGCGTGCCGTCACCGCCGACGACTACGCGTCGGTGACCGAACGCGAGCCGACCGTGCAGCGCGCCGTCGCCACGCGTCGCTGGACCGGCAGCTGGCACACGGTGTTCATCAGCGTCGACCGGCGCGGCAGCGACAGCCTCGACGCCGTGTTCGAAGCCCAGCTGCGCCAATTCATCGAGCGCTACCGGCTCGCCGGCCACGACGTGGAGATCGGTGCGCCCAATTTCGTCGCGCTCGACATCAGGCTGCATGTCTGCGCCGCGCGCGGCTACTTCCCGGCCGACGTCGAGCGCCGCCTGCTCGACGTGTTCGGCACCGCGCGCCTGCCCAGCGGCGACACGGGCCTCTTCCATCCCGACCGCTTCAGCTTCGGCCAGCCGGTGTACCTGAGCGCGCTGGTGGCCGCGGCGATGCGCGTGCCCGGCGTCGCGTACGTCACGCCGACGCGCTTCCAGCGCCTGGGCCGCGGCCCGGCGGGCGAGCTGGCGAGCGGGCGCATCCCGATGGCGCGGCTGGAGATCGCGCGTCTCGACAACGACCCGAACGCGCCGGAAAACGGGCGTCTTCGGTTGGACGTGGACACCGGAGTCTGAGCATGGATACATCTTCCCTGGACAGTTGCCATTGCTGCGAAGGCCTAGCCGAGCCCGACCCGGTGCGCAACGACCCGGGCCTGCCGGCGCTGCGCTACCGGGCCGACACGCAACCGGGCTTTTATGCACGCATGCTGCAGAGCCTGCCGCTCGCGCGGGCCGATGCGGGCCAGGCCGACTCGCCCCGGCCGCTCGCCAGGCTTCTGTCGCGCAGCGGCCAGGACCCGAGCGTGGCCCTGATCGATGCCTGCGCCTGCCTGGCGGACGTGCTGACCTTCTACCAGGAGCGCATCGCCAACGAAGGCTTCCTGCGCACCGCGACCGAACGGCGTTCGGTGCTGGAACTCGCACGGACGATCGGCTACGAGTTGAAGCCCGGCGTCGCCGCCAGCGTGCACCTGGCCTTCACCGTCGAGGACGCGCCCGGCGCGCCCGGCGTCTGCACCATCGCGCAGGGCTCCCCGGTGCAAAGCGTGCCGCCGCAGGGCAAGCTGCCGCAGGTCTTCGAGACCGGCGCGGAACTCGTCGCCCATGCGGGATGGAACGCGCTGCTGCCGCGCCAGGCGCGGCCGGCCGACATGGCGGTGCTCGACGTGCCGGCCGGTGCGGCAGGCACCGGCGCGAGCGCCGGCACGCGCCAGGCGCTGGTGCTGCTGGGTCCTGCCGGCAGCTTCCCGGCCAGCACCCTGAACCTGCACACCGGCCTGCTGAGCGCCAGCCTGTTCCGGCTCGACCCGGGCCTCGCGGTCGATGCCGCAGTCGATGCGATCGAGGTCAGCCGCGTCTACTTCACCGATGCCACGACCGGCATCGCCGGCGGCGACCTGCTGCTCTTTTGCGCCAAGCGCGGCGGCAAACTCGCCAAGCTGGTGCTGCGCGCGGTCGACGTGGTGGCCGAGCCGGCGCTCCAGCGGGTGCGCGTCGACCTCGAACCGCTGCCCGATCCGGTCAAGCCGCTGCCCCCGCCGTCCGTGACCTGGTTCGTGCCGTATGTGCTGAAGCCGGTGGCGGACTTCGCCCGCGCGCGCATTTCGACTGTCGCCTTCACCGGCAGCGCGCTCGCCACCACGGTGGTGGGTCAAGCTTGGCGCGAGCGCGACCTGCAGGCGATGATCGGCATCCAGGGCTGGAGCGCGGCGAACCTGGTCCAGGCCATTGCCACGCCGGCAAGCGGGCCGCCGGTCGCCACCGAGGCGGGCGCGTTCGCGTTCGGCGCCAAGCTCGGTTTCTTCGGCCACAACGCGCCCAGGTGGGCGCTGCTGCCCGCCGCAACCGCGAATGTGCACGGCGACGCCTACCCCAAGGGCTGGGACGCCGGCGATCCCATCGACGCCAACGGCGGCAAGCTCGGGACGCCGCGCACGGTCTGGCAGGACTCGCAAGGCAACGCGATCTCGCCGCACGCCTACCTCGAGCGCGCCGTGCCTAACGTGAACCGCGCCGGCTGGGTCGTGTTCGATGCGCCCGAAGCGGCGGCCGAGGCCTACAGCGTGTTCGACGCCCGCGAAACCTCGCGCGCCGACTACGGGCTGTCGGGACGCGCGATGGCGCTGACCCTCGCGGGCGACAGCGGCCAGGTGCTCGCGTCGGTGCCGTCGACCGCCTTTCCTTTCCGCGGCAGCACCGCGCACGTGGCGAGCCGCAAGCTCGGTCTGGCCGACCTGCCGATCGAGACGCCCGTCGCGGCCGGCGACACCTCGATCGAGCTCGACCGCATGGTGCTCGGCCTGGCGGTTGGCCAGCCGATCGCGCTGACCGGCGAGCGCTTCGACCTGCCGGGGGTCGGCGCCGCCGAGATCGCCGTGCTTGCCGACATCGTGCATGCCGACGGCCGCAGCACGCTGGTGCTCAAGCAGGGACTGGCCCATTCGTACCGGCGCGGCGCGCTGAAGATCAGCGCCAACGTCGTGCGCGCGACGCACGGCGAGAGCGCCAGCGAGGTGCTCGGCAGCGGAAACGCTTCGCTCGCCCACCAGAGTTTCACGCTGAAGAAGCCGCCGACCACGTTCCTGTCGGCCGCCACCCCGAGCGGGGTGCAAAGCACGCTCGAAGTGCGCGTCAACGGCGTGCGCTGGGACGAGGTCCCGTCGCTCTACGGCGCCGCGCCGGACCAGACGGTGTACGAGACGCGCATCGACGACGACGCCCGCATGCAGCTCGCCTTCGGCGACGGCGCGCAAGGCGCGCGACTCCCCAGCGGCAGCGCGAACGTGACCGCGCGCTACCGCAGCGGCATCGGGCCGGACGGCGAGGTGGCCGCCGGCACGCTGACCATGCTGCGCGCGATGCCGCTGGGCTTGCGGGCCGTCACCAACCCTGTCGCGGCGAATGGCGCCGAAGGACCCGAGCAACTCGCCGACGCCCGGCGCAACGCGCCGCTCACCCTGCTGACTTTCGAGCGCGTGGTCTCGCTGCTCGACTACGAGAATTTTGCGCGCAGCTACCCCGGCATCGGCAAGGCGCGCGGCGACGTACTCTGGGGCAATGGCGCGGCCCGGGTCCACCTGACCGTCGCCGGCGCCACCGGCGGCGCGCCCGGCGCCGACGTGCTGGACCACCTTGCGTCATCGATCGCCGGCGCCAGCGATCCCTCCCAGCATTTCGGCATCGCGGCCTATGCGCAGCGCTACTTCAGCTGCGGCGCGCTGGTCGCCATCGATGCGCGCTATCTCTTCGCCGACGTGCAGGCGGCGGTCTCGGCGGCGCTGCGGCGGGGGTTCGGCTTCGCGGCGCGCGATCTCGGCCAGTCCGTCACCGCCGCCGAAGTGATGACCCTGGTCCATGCCGTGGCTGGCGTGGTGGCGGTCGACCTGACCGAGTTGCAGCCCTGCACCGACAGCCCGCCGGCCTTCGGGACCGTCCTCGATGCCGTGCCTGCCTTCGGCGCGCGCTGGGACGCGGCCACGCGCAGCGCGTTGCCGGCCGAGCTGTTGTTGATCAACCCCGCCGCGCTGACGGTGCTGGAGATGAAGGCATGAGCCTGCTGATGCCCGAGCGGCTGTACAGGCTGCTGCCCGCGCTGTACCGCGTGCGCGATGCCGACCAGGGCGAGCCGCTGCGCGCCCTGCTGGCCGTGATCGAAGGCGAGCTGGAGCGCATCGAGGCCGACACGGCCGGCCTCTACGACAACTGGTTCATCGAAACCTGCGACGAGTGGGTCGTGCCCTACATCGGCGACCTGCTCGGTGTGCGCCCGATCCGGGCCATCGAGTCGGCCGGGGTCAGCGCGCGCGCCTATGTGGCCAACACCATCGCCTACCGGCGCCGCAAGGGCACCGCGGTCGTGCTGGAGCAGCTGGCCCGGGACACCACCGGCTGGCCGGCGCGCGCGGTCGAATTCTTCACGCGGCTCGCGACGACGCAGCACATGAACCATGTGCGCCTGGCGCCGCCGGCCACGCCCGGCGTGCGCGACGCCGCCAGCGCCGAACTCGCCGACACCGCTTTCGACACCTTTGCCCACACCGCCGAGGTGCGCCGTGCCGCGACGCGCGGCGGGCGCCACAACATCCCCAACATCGGCCTCTTCCTCTGGCGCCTGCGCAGCTATGCGGTCGGCACCGGGGAGCCGGGGGACACGTCGGCCGATTTCGCGAGTGCACGGCAGCTCGGCGGCGGGTGGAGCGTGCACCCGGCCGGCTGCGATGCGCCGCTCTTCAACCTGCCCCGCACCGAAACCACGATCACCCATCTGGCCGAGGAAGACAACGTGCCCGGCCCGCTGCGCCGGCAGGCGCTGGACGCCGAACTCGGGCGCCTGCGGCAGGGCATCGCATCGCCGGCGCCGCGCTTCATGACCTCTGACGACCCGCCGGTGCTGCGCGTCTGGGCGCGCCTCGCCGGCGAGCCGGCGCCTGTCGAGGTGCGGCGCGAGGACATGTACGTCTGCCAGCTCCCCGACGCCGTGGCCCTCGCCTCGCCGCCGCCGCGTGCGCTGGCGCTCGACCCGGTGCGCGGACGGCTGGCTTTCGCGCCCGGGCTCGACGTGCGCGAGGTCCGGGTGCAGGCGAGTTATGGCTTTTCGGGCGACCTGGGCGGCGGCCCCTACGACCGCGGCGCCTCGGTGCGCGCGGCGAACCGGTCGGTCGCGATCGACGTCTCCGCCTCCGGCGACACGGGCGGCTTCTTCGACCCCGGCGTTTGGCAGGTCGGCGTCTCGCATCTGCTGCCCGACGATGGCGGCGGCACGCTGTTTCCGACCCTGCGCGACGCGGTCGCGGCCTGGAACCTGCAGCCGCCGGGCCGCACCGGCGTAATCGTGCTGATGGACAGCCTGAGCGAGCACGACGGCCCGGGCAGCCCGCCGCAGCCGCTCTCCATCGAGATCGGCGAGCGCTCGCAGCTCCTCGTCGTCGCGGGCGAGTGGCCGCTCGAACCCATCCCCGGTGCGCCGCCCGGCAGCGTCGCTCGCGTGCCCGGCCACTTCGAGGCGCGGCAGGTGCGCG